>NZ_DBNGVP010000043.1:0-105937 GCF_057119385.1 Archangium sp.
GGTGGAGATAGAGAGGGACAGGGCAGTCGGCCAGCCGCAGCGGCACGTTCAGCACCAGGGTGGCCAGGGCGTCATCAAGCTCGGAGTCGCTCACCCGCACCGCCCCGAACCGGGTGGGCACGGAGAGGTGGACCCGCTCGTCCCCGGCTTCACCCACCGCGACCACCGGAGGTGGCCCGGAAGGGGACTCCACCCGCCTGCCGCCCCGAGGCACGCTCGTGACACACGCGGCGTGGAGCAGGAGAACGATGAGGGCCCAGGCGCTCAGCCCCGGACGCCGCCGCGCGCTCGCCGGAGGCATGCCCATGGGAGGGGTACTCAAGCGTCACCTCCCCAGCGCGCCGCCCAGGCAGGAACGGGGAGCCTGAAAAAGAGAACGGGTCGCCAGGCTTTCACCTGGCGACCCGTTCATGGAGCCGACACCCAGATTTGAACTGGGGACCTACTGATTACGAATCAGTTGCTCTACCGACTGAGCTATGTCGGCACAACCACAGCGCTTTTCGGCGTCACCGAAGATGGGCGCGAAGTAACACGCGGTTCCGGACAGGGCAAGCACTTCTTTCATCCCCCCCACTTCTGGCCCCCATCCACCCTTCCCCGGCCCCGCCACGGCCCAGGAGAGCATGCAGGCGAGCACCCGCCGTGAATGACACGCCGCGTTGGCTAACTACCTGAAAAAACTAAAAGTTTGGATTCCAACAAGCCTGTCCAACGGTTGACCTCATGGGGGGGCCTATGCGCATAAGGGCCCCGCCTCTACTCAACAATCGCCTTTCCCCAAGGAGCGATTTTTCACATGGCCAGCGAAGAGAATTTCATGCGCGCCCCGGCCCCGACGCCCAAGCGCACCGTCTACACGGAGGCGATGGAGATCTTCCATCGCGCCGCCGACCTCATCGGTCTCGACAAGCGCGTGCGTCTGGAGCTCGAGGAGCCCGACTACGAGCACATCTTCTACGTCACCGCGAAGCTGAAGGACCGCCTGGTCCCGCTCGCCCCCGAGCAGGCCAAGGACTTCGCCAGCCTCTCCGTCACCCAGGTGCGCAACCCCGAGGGTCTCGAGCGCCTCGCCGACGGGAAGATCATCCTCAACGGCCGCGCCCTCCTCGGCTCGGACGTGAACATCAGCCGCGGCCACCTGCGCCTGCCCGACGGCAACGTGTACCAGCTGGTGCCCGGTGAGTCCCAACGCTTCAAGGCCTACCGCGTGCAGCACAACCAGGCCCGCGGCCCCTACAAGGGCGGCATCCGCTATCACCGCGAGGTCTCCCTGGATCTCTTCAAGGCGCTCGCCGCCGAGATGACCTGGAAGACCGCCATCTCCGAGGTCCCCTTCGGCGGTGGCAAGGGTGGCATCCAGATCGATCCGCGCTCGTACGGCCGCGAGGAGCTGGAGAACATCACCCTGCGCTTCATGTACAAGCTCAAGAGCCTGATCGGCCCCAACATCGACATCCCCGCTCCCGACGTGGGGACCAACGGGGACATCATGGCGCTCATGTACCGCCAGTACTCGGACGGCGAGCGCGAGCGGCACAACATGCGCGGCATCGTCACGGGCAAGGACGTGCGCATCGGCGGCTCCGAGGGCCGTGCGGCCGCCACCGGCCAGGGCGTGGCCTTCTGCATCGAGGACTACTACGCCGAGAAGGGTGAGACCCTGAAGGGCAAGACCTTCATCCTCCAGGGCTTCGGCAACGTGGGCAGCCACGGCGCCGCCATCCTCCAGAAGATGGGCGCCCGCCTGCTCGCGGTCAACGACGCCGACGGCACCATCTACAACGGTGACGGCATCGACGTGCCCGCCCTCATCGCCCACGTGAGCGATCCGAAGAACCTGCGCAAGAGCGTGCTCGGGTTCCCCGGCGCCCAGAAGATCGAGAAGAAGGACTTCTGGGAGGTCCAGGCCGACATGTGCATCCCCGCCGCCCTCGGTGGAGAGATCACCGCGGACGTGGCCGAGCGCCTCAAGGTCAAGCTGATCGCCGAGGGCGCCAACGGCCCCACCACCCCCGAGGCCGATCGCGTCCTGCAGAAGCGCGGCATCGACATGATCCCCGACATCATCGCCAACGCCGGTGGCGTGACGGTGAGCTACTACGAGTGGATCCAGAACAAGCGCATGGAGCGCTGGAGCGAGGCCGAGGTCAACCAGCGCCTCGAGCACGCGATGAAGCGCAACTACCGCATCATCCGCGACATCTCCCGCAACCAGGCCCGCCGCTCGGACACGCACGACAGCCGTCCGTTCTGCATCGGCAAGGAAGTGGATCCCCGCTGCGCCGCGATGATCCTCGCGCTCAAGCGCATCGAGGCCCACTACCTCCTCGAGGGCTTCTCGCAGTAAGCCCCTACCCCTGAAGCACGAAGGGCACGGCCACTCTCAGCGGCCGTGCCCTTTCGCTTTTCCCGCCCCCCGCGGCTTCAGTGCATCACGCGCTCGCGCGCCACCAGCAGCAGGGGCTGATCCTCCGCCACCTCGTAGGCCACCACCCGCAGGCCCACGCCGCGGCTGTTGCCCTCGCGCCCATCCTTGCGCCCGTACGCCAGCGCCACCTGGTAGCGCACCTCGCACAGGCACGTCATCTCCGTGCCGTCCTCGCCCGCGAACGTCACCTTCACCCGCTCGCCCAGCGACAGCTGCTCCCGCGTCTCCACGAACAGGCCCTGGGCGCTGATGTTGCGGCCGATCCCCCGGCTCAACCCCCCCTCCGTCGAGAGGTAGATGGTGAAGACCTTGTCGAAACGAAGGTGGGAACGCCGCTCGCGGACCTGGGCTTGGGGTGCCATCCGGTGACTCCGGGTAGGGGGTGAGGTGGGACGGAAACTACATGGTGAGAGCATGTAGTCAAAATCTCCACCAACCCATACCGCCACATACCAGCACGTACCGCCACGTACCCATCTCCGGAGTGCCCGGAGGGGCCCGGGGGTGGCACCATCGGCCTCCCCGTCCCCTGTTCCCTTCCCCTTTTCCTGGAGTAGCCCCCGCGTGAGACGTCTCTTCCTGGCCACCCTGCTGCTGCTGCCCACGCTCGCCCTGGCGGACGTGGATGCGCGCTTCGCCCAGCTGAGGGATCAGGCCGAGGCCCTGGGCAGCCTCTCGTCGTTCCTGGACAAGTACATTGGCGAGTGCGCCGGCCTGTTCGTCAGCCCCTCCTGCCGGAGCGACGCCGAGGCGTTCCGCGCGAAGTACGGCGGCCGGAAGCTGTACATGATCGTCGGCGAGGAAGCGGCGACCATGCTCACCCCGGGCCCGTACCAGCCCGGCAGCGGCAACTACACCATCCAGGTCATCCCCTACTTCCCGGGGGAGGGCTATGCGCTCACCCAGGGCACGCCCACGCAGACGGACTCGGCGGGCAACCCGCTGCTGCCCCTCATCCGCATCACCGGCACCACCCCCGAGGGCTGGGCCGCCACGGACTTCCTGCGGCTCTTCTCCGCCCGGCAGATCCGCGCGCAGATCGTCTTCACGCCGCAGGGGGTGTGGACGCTGCCGCGCAAGCAGGGCGGCAAGGCGCAGGGGGTCGCGGCGCGGATAGAAGCCATCCTCCTCACGCACGCGCGCACGGGGAATCCGCTGGGCCTGTGGTTCGCCGAGCAGCCCACGACGGCCGCCCCCAAGGAGCCCGCGGCCAAGGGTGGCAAGAAGGGCAAGAAGAAGTAGCCGCCGGGGGGCTCAGTACTTCAGCGCGACGTACTGCTGCACATCCCCGCGCTGCACGCGCAGCAGCACCGAGGCGCCCGCGCCCTTCTCCAGCGCGCTCCGCACCGCCGCGACGTCCTTCACCTTGCGGCGGTTGACCTCCATCACCACGTCGCCCGTGCGCAGCCCCGCGCTCGCCGCCGGGCTGCGTGGCAACACCCCCGACACCAGCACCCCCGCGTAGGGCTCCAGGCCCATGGGGGCGGCCACCTCGGGGGTGACGTCCCGCAGCACCAGGCCGAGCTCGCCCAGGTTGCCCGGGCTGTTCATCGCCGCCAGCACCTCCTGCGCCGGACGGGCGGACAGCTTCACCAGCACCTCCTGCGACACCCCGTCCCGCAGCAGCGTCAGCTTCGCCTCGGAGCCCGGCGCCATGATGGCCACCTTGCGCAACAGCTGCTGGAACGAGTCCACCTGCTTGCCGTTCACCCGCACCACCTGATCTCCCGGGCGGATGCCCGCCTGCGCCGCCGGGCTGGTGGGGTACACCCGCGTCACCACCGCGGCGCGCGTGCCCACCTGGGGCTGCTCGTCGATCACCACGCCCAGCCAGCCCTTCTGCAGCTGGCCGTTCTTGCGCAGGTTGGGCAGCAGATCCTTCACCATGTTGATGGGCACCGCGAAGCCGATGCCCTGCCCCTCGGAGATGATGGCCGTGTTCACGCCCACCACCTCGCCGCGCATGTTGAAGAGCGGCCCGCCCGAGTTGCCCGGGTTGATGAGCGCGTCCGTCTGGATGAAGTCGTCGAAGGGGCCCACGCCGATCACCCGCTCCTTGGCGGAGATCATCCCGTGCGACACCGAGTGGTCCAGGCCGAAGGGGTTGCCGATGGCCACCACCCAGTCCCCCACCTCCATCCGGTCCGAGTCCCCCAGGTACACCGCCGGCAGCCCGCCCACGCCCTTGCCCAACAGCCGCAGCAGCGCCACGTCCGTGGACGCGTCCCGGCCCACCACCTCGGCCTGGAACTCGCGCCCGTCCGACAGGCGCACGAGGATCTCACTGGCGGCCTCGTTCTCGCGCGCCACCACGTGGTTGTTCGTCACCACCAGCCCGTCCGGAGTGAGGATGAAGCCCGAGCCGCTCGCCGCGCGCGTGGGGCCCCGCAGCGGGTGCACCGTCTTCATGACGTTGATGTTCACCACGCCCGCCTCCACCGCGCGGATCAGCGGCGCCAGCGACGTGGGCGGCACGAAACCCGGCAGCATCGGCTCGCTCGAGGCCCACTCCCGCCACAGCCCCATGGGCCCGCTGTTCACCCGGTTGGAGTCCTCGGCCCACGCCGCGTGCTCCCGCGCCCGGGCCTGGAGCCACGGAGCGAGCGCTCCCTGCTGCGCCCGGGCACCCGGGACCAGCACCAGCGAGAGCAGCGCGAGGAGGGGAAGGAGGACGGGAGCTCGGGGATTCACGACACGGGCCATGGCGATGGGCTCGAACAGCCACTCCCCGCGCCTATTTCCCAGGATTGTCCGGATCCGCGTCCAAAGCACGGAGGGGCGAGGGGGGAGACCCTCACCCTAGCCCTCTCCCAAAGGGAGAGGGAACACCCACGATGGGGCTCTGGGGGGCGGATCAGGCCTGGGCGGGGGCGATGTACTTCGCCACCTTCACCCGGGCCGGACGGATGATCCGCTCCTTCAGCTTGTAGCCCGCGCGGGCCTCGGCCACCACCTTCTGGTCCTCGTCCGGGCTGGTGGTGATCTCCATGTCCGTGGCCTCGGCCGTGTTGGGGTCATACGGCAACCCCACCACCTGGATGCGCTCGATGCCCATCTGCTGCAGCTTCGAGAGCAGCCCGTCACGGATCATCTTCACGCCCTGCGCCAGGGGCGACGAGACGTCTCCCCCGCTCATGGCGAGGGAGCGATCCAGCTCGTCCACCGCCTCCAGCAGCGTGGTGGCCACGTTGCCGCGCTCCACGTCCATCATCCGCTCGCGCTCGCGGGTGAGGCGCTGCTTGAATTCCTCGCGGTCCTTCTCCAGCTCCTGGTAGGCACGGGCGAGTTGATCCACGCGCCGCCGGGCCGCGTTCAACTCCGCCTCCAACCGCTGCTTCTCCGCATCCACCACGGGCGCGGCCTCCTGGGCCGGAGTCTGCTGCTGCTCGGTGGACGCCTCGGGCGCAGCCGTGGCGGCGGCCTCCTGGGCCTGCGCGTCCTGGGACGGACCGTCTGTCCGGGGATTGCCGTTCATGCGGCGAACGTAACCAGCCCCGGGGTTGTGTCAACGCTCTGACGACGAGACTAGTGCTCGGCGGGGACGGCGGGCTGCTCCGACATGAAGCCGTGATCCACCTGGCCCGTCACCTCGTCGATGATCTCCACCTGGGCCGCCCGCAGCGAGTAGTACAACAACCACCGCTCGGCCGCCGTGAGGGTCCCCGCGGGCAGGGCCTGCTCGATCTCCTGCACCGACAGGCGGCCCTCCCTCAGTCCCTTGGCGAAGAGTGCCTTGCGCGCCGTGTAGCTCTTTCCGATTCGATTCTCCACGACCTCTCCCTCCTTCCCGGCCAACATAATTTCGCCCTTCCCACACCGCAGAACATGCGGCGTGAAAGGGCGATGGCAAGGCCAGTGAGCAACCGGGCAGGCGCCCGGAGGCCCGGTTCAGGCGTCGGGGATCTTCCCGCTGGAGTGCTGGGCCCCGGGCGGAGGCGTCTCGTCACCGCCCGCCGGGTGGGCGGAGATGACCTGACGGGCCTCCGGGTGCAGCAGTCCCCGGGCGGCGGTGGCCTTGGGGCCGAGGATGCGGAGGATCTCGTCCTCATCCACCACCTCGGTGGCGAGCAGCCGGGCGGCCAGGGCCTCCACCTTGTCGCGGTGGGTGGTGAGCACCTCCCGGGCCCGGTCGAGCGCCTCGGTCACCATCTTGCGGATCTCTTCATCCACCATCCGGGCCGTCTGCTCCGAGTAGGAGCGCACCTCCGGACCTCCCGCCGAGCGCAGGAAGGCATTCTGCTCGCTGCCCAGGGCCACGGGGCCCAGGGAGCTCATGCCGTAGTCGCGCACCATCAGCCTGGCGATCTCCGTGGCCTGCTTCAGGTCGTTGGAGGCACCGGTGGAGACCTCGCCGATGAAGATCTCCTCGGCGGCGCGCCCGCCCATCATCGCGGCCATCTTGTCGCGCAGCTCGTCGAAGGACATGAGGTACCGGTCCTCGAGCGGCAGGGACATGGTGTAGCCCAGCGCGGCGAGGCCACGGGGGATGATGGACACCTTCGTCACCCGCTCCGTGTAGGGCAGCATCCACCCCACCACCGCATGGCCGGCCTCGTGGTGCGCGACGATGTCCTTCTCGCGCTCGTTCATCCGGCGGTTCTTCTTCTCCAGGCCGGCCACCACGCGTTCGATGGCCTCCTCGAAGTCGGCGCGCATGACGAAGTCGCGGTTGCGGCGCGCGGCGAGCAGGGCCGCCTCGTTCACCACGTTGGCCAGGTCGGCGCCCGCGAAGCCCGGGGTGCGCGAGGCGATGGACTTGAGGTCCACGTCCGGTCCCAGCTTCACGCCCCGGGAGTGGATCTCCAGCACCCGCTCGCGGCCACGCTTGTCCGGACGGTCCACCAGCACCTGCCGGTCGAAACGGCCCGGACGCATGAGCGCGCTGTCGAGGATCTCCGGACGGTTGGTGGCCGCCAGGATGATGAGGCCGGCGCGGCTGTCGAAGCCGTCCATCTCCGCCAGGAGCTGGTTGAGCGTCTGCTCGCGCTCGTCATGGCCACCGGCGACCCCCGCGTTGCGGCTCTTGCCGATGGCGTCCAGCTCGTCGATGAAGATGATGCACGGCGCCTTGGCGGTGGCCTGGGCGAACAGATCGCGCACCCGGGCGGCGCCCACGCCGACGAACATCTCCACGAACTCGGAACCGGAGAGGCTGAAGAAGGGCACGCCCGCCTCACCCGCCACGGCCCGGGCCAACAGCGTCTTGCCCGTTCCCGGCGGGCCCACCAGCAGCACCCCCTTGGGGATGCGGCCGCCCAGCCGGCGGAACTTCTCCGGCGTCTTGAGGAACTCGACGATCTCCCGCAGCTCGTCCACGGCCTCGTCCACGCCCGCCACGTCCTTGAAGCCCACGCCGGTGTCGGCCTCGGCCTGTACCTTGGCGCGTGTCTTCCCGAAGCTCATGACGCTCTGCGGACCCTGGCCAATACCTCCAGCCATCCGCCTCATCATGAAGCTCCACAACACGAAGGCGAACGCCAGCGGCAGCAGCCAGACCAGCAGCACATCGCTGAAGCCGGACCGCACCACCGCCTCGTACGGGACGCCCTGCTGCTCCAGCAGCGGGACGAGCTGCTCGTCTCCCTCCACGCGATAGGCCATCCACGGCAGGTCGCTGAGCTCGGGGCGCAGGCGCTCGGCTCCTCCCGAGGGAGTGCCGGACGTACGGGCCGCCGAGCTTTCCTTGAGGAAACCCTTCACCCAGTCCGGCGCGACCTGCACCTTGGAGAACTTGTCCTCCTGGATGGCCGTCCGGAACTCACTGTAGGTCTTGCGCTGCACGCCCGCGTCCTGGAAGACGTTCTTGAAGAGCATGAAGCCCAGGAGGAGCAGAGCGATGTAGCCCAGTGGCGAGCCGAACCGGAACCCCTTGTTGGCGGGTGGAGGCTGAGGCTTTTCCTGTTTCTTTCCGCGAGGGCTCATCCCCGGCGGCATGGTGTTCTGAGGCTTCATCGTCGACGCACTCCCCCTCCCCCATTGCACGTACCCCTGGTGGTACGTGGTACGACTGATCCGCAGGCAAAAGATGTCCACACCCGCCAGCCGGTCAACCCGGCATGCCCCACTCAGCTGGGTAATGGTGGTAACGCCGGAACAGCGCTCGTCCATCCGGGCGACAGCAATGCCCGGCAGCGAACACCTCATGCGGGGAGACACCGCTAGCGGCAGTCCACCCGGTACATGAACTGGGCGGCGAACTCGGAGCCGAGCACGAAGGAGCGGCCACCGGGCAACCAGGTGATGGCCTCGGACTGGGCCTGGCTGGGGCCGGGCACCTCCACCACCTGCCCCCGCACCAGCTCCTCCAGCCGCGAGGCGCCCGGGGCGCGCACCTCCCACACCCGGGTATAGGTGCGCAGGAGCATCCGCTGGCCGGACGGATGGAGCGCCGCCGACGTGGTGCGGTAGTCCACCCCCCCGGGCGCATGCAAGGTGCCCAGGTGCGTGGCCTTCGCCACCGTGCCCGGCGCGAGCCCCTCCAGCGCGAACACCTCGCCCAGCGAGCCGCGCTCCTTGGTGATGACCGCCAGCCGGCCCGTGCCCGGCTCGAGCACGAGCGACTCGGCGTCATGCGGCCTGTCCGGGTACGTGAAGGCCAACGTCTCCACGGCGACACTGCCGTCGGCCACCTCCGGCTCGGGGAAGCGGACGATGCGCACCCGAGGCCGGCGCTCGAAGTTGTCCCCGGTGTCCGCCAGGTAGAGGCACGTGCGCGCATCGCCCGGGGCGCACGGGCCCAGGGTGATGTCCTCCAGGTCCATCCTCGCCGCGTCCTTCGGCTCCAGCCCGGTGAGCGTCACCGTGGCGAGCACCTTGCCGGACATGTCCAGGGCGAACACCCGGAAGGCGTTGCCGGAGTCGTTGTGCGCCCACAGCACCCCCTCGTGGCGGGTGCTGGCGGCGAGGCCGGACAGCTCGGCCAGCTCCAGCGGCACCTGGCCCACGCGCCGGGGCTCCCCATAGAGCACACAGCCGGGCAGGCCCTCGGCGGGCGGGTAGCGCGGATCGGCCGCCGGGGTGGAGGCATCCGGACTGGAGGGCTTCTTCGTCGTGCAGGCCCCGAGCAACAGCCCCGCGAGCACCAGGGCGGTACGACGGCCCACGTCAGGCTTCCAGACCCAGCAGCTTGGCCAGCGTCTTCGCGTCCGCGTCGGGGAACTGGTACTTCGCCATCTCCTCCAGCGTCACCCAGCGGTGATCATGCACGCGCAGGTGCTGGATGGCCGACTCGGCGCTGGTGAGCCGGCAGCGGTAGACGCGGAAGTCGATGTCGTAGCTCGGGTAGTCGTGATGGGTGTGGAGGGCCTGCTCCATCACCTCCACCTCCACGCCCATCTCCTCGCGGATCTCCCGCGCGAGGGCCCGCTCGTCGGACTCCCCCTCCTCCACACGGCCACCCGGGAACTCCCACAGCAGCGGGAGGGTCGCCTTGGGCGGGCGCTGGGTGATGAGGTAGCGCCCCTCGGCGTTCTGAAGCATCGCGCCCACGACGCGGATGTGACGACGAGCCATTTCCGGACTCCTTCTCACGGAAGCAGGAAGGGGGGCGGACTAACACGGCCCGGGGCCCCAGGCCAAGCCTCAGGGCCCCCCGCCGCCCTCAGGAGGCCTTTCCCGGCCCTCCCCGGCGGCCCCGGGTCGCCGCTCCCCTGCCCCGCTTCGGGGTGCCCGGGGGCTGCTCCAGGTCCTCCAGGACGGCCTGGTGGAGCGCGGAGACCTCCGCCACCAGCTCGTCCCGCCCGTACCGCTGGCCCGAGCCCCACAGATGATCCCTCAGCGCCCGGGCCAGCTCCGCCCCCGTGGCATAACGCTCCTCCCGCTGGGGCGCGAGCGTCCGGTGGACGATGGGCCGCAACCCCTCCGGCAGCGAGCGCGTCGCCGCCTGCACGTCCTGCGGGCTGAGCTGGCGCATGCGCTTCATCAACTCGCCGGTGCGCACGGTGCCCAGCTCCTCGAGGCCCGGCACCCGGCCGTCCCCCCGCGCCCGCAGCT
This sequence comes from Archangium sp., assembly GCF_057119385.1. Classification (NCBI taxonomy): domain Bacteria; kingdom Pseudomonadati; phylum Myxococcota; class Myxococcia; order Myxococcales; family Archangiaceae; genus Archangium; species Archangium sp. The sequence continues at coordinate 10,424 of NZ_DBNGVP010000043.1, forward strand.
GGCGGCTGAGCAGCTCCGCCTCGTGGCGCTCGGCCGCCGCCAGCAGGTGCTGGCCGGTGAGCAACTGCAGGAGGATCAGCCCCAGGGAGAACAGATCCGAGCGCCCATCCAGCTGCTCCAGCATGGCGCGCTCGGGGGAGCTGTAGGCCAGGTTGCCCAGATCGCTGTCGCCCTCGGTGGAGATGCGCCCCTCCAGCCGGGACCAGGCCGCCCCGAAGTCCATCAGCTTCACCTCGCCATGGCGGCCCACGAGGATGCCCTGCGGTGTCACGTCCCGGTGCACGACACCCAGCGCGCGGCCCCGCGGGTCCACGAGCGCGTGCGCGTAGTGCAATCCATCCGCGACCTCGGAGGTCACATGGCAGGCGAAGGCCTCGGAGAAGGAGCGGCCGGCCCGGGCGGCCAGACGCATCAGGTCACCCAGGGGCCGGCCCTCCACGTACTCCAGCAGCAGCAGCGGCGTGTCCGCGCTGCCCCCGAGCATCTGCACCGAGACGATGTTGGGGTGGCGCATCTGGCTGCCCAGACGCGCCTCCTCCACCAGCCGCTGGTAGTCCTCCTGGCGCACCACGCGGTTGAGCCGCTTGAGGACGGTGTAGCCGCCCTCTCCGTCGTGGTAACGCTGGCGCGTGAGCAGCAGCTCACCGTGATGGCCCTGGCCCAACGAGCGCACCAGCTCGTAGCTCACCATCCCGGCATCGAATACCACCGGGTGGGTCTCACGTGGGGAGGTTGTTTCAGGGGTCGTCCGGATCGACATGCGAAGTACTCCTTGGGGGTTTGCACGGGCTGACTCCAAAGGTAAACATGCGCCCCCCGAAGCACCAAGAACGATGACGGGGATCCAGCAGGGCGGACGTTCAGGCCATGACCTCCAAAGTCGTGTCTACCTCTCACATGACTCTTGAAGTCACCACTTTTCCGGTTATCTTAGAAGTCACGTAGGCCCGGGTGCTCCGGGCCCTGCGCCTTCCACTTCTTTCTCAGGATCGCACGGCATGGCACTCCCACGAGGACTGGCTGGGACCATCGGGACAGCGGCCCGGGCGGCTCGGGTCCAGGCCAATCTCACCCAGGAGGACGTGGCCGAACGGGTGGGTCTCGCCACCGAGGTGTATGGACGGTTGGAGCGCGGCGGCATGCTGCCCAGTGTCCCCACCCTGAAGAAGCTGTGTGAGGTCCTGCGCATCCCCTCGGACGTGCTGCTGGGGTTGACGCCCGCCCAGGAGAACTTCTGGACCAAGGAGCCGCCGGCCCGGCCCGTCGAGGAGCCGGGGGAGATCCGCCGCCTGGTGCGCACGGTGAAGCGGCTGGAGCCGGCCGAGTTCCGCCTGCTGAGCCTCATGGCCACCGGCCTGCTGCGCCTGCGGCTGATGCGCCACGGCCGCTCCTCCCACGACTCCTCTCCCCCCTGAGCGTCCCGTCCCTGGACCCTCCGCGGTGCCGGGGGAGCGGGCGGCCGGGGGAGGCTCCGCCCTCCTACCCTCGGGTTTCCCTGGGCAACACCCGGCCCGGGGCGCTAGGTAGGTGTGCCGGATTCCGGCCACCCCATGACAGCTGCCCTCCTCACGCTCACCCTCTTTCTCGCCTCGGGACAGTACGCGCCCCAGCAGGCTGGAAGTGAACCCCTCGCGCCGGCCCTCGAGGCCCGCGTGCAAACGCTCGGCAAGGAGCTGCGCTGCGCCGTGTGCCAGGGCCTCTCCGTCTCGGACAGCCCCTCGTCCATGGCCCGCGCCCAGCTCGATAAAATCCGCGAGCTGGTGTCCGAGGGGAAGTCGGACCAGGAGGTCCGTGACTACTTCGTGGCCCGCTACGGCGAGTGGGTGCTGCTGCAGCCCAAGGCCGAGGGCGTGAATCTGCTCGTGTGGCTGGGCCCGGTGGCCCTGCTGCTGGGCGGCGCCTTCGTCATCTTCCGGCAGGTGCGGCGCGAGCCCGCCGCGGCCACTCCGGCCGCCTCCACGCCCGCGACGCCCCCCGCCGCTTCCACCGATTCCGAGGACCCCTACCTCGCGGCCGTGCGCCGGGAGCTGGATCAATGAACCCCACTGCCACCAACTGGGCTCCTGGCCTCATCGTGCTCACGGTGGGCTTCATCGCCGCCGCGTTGTTCATCTTCACCCGCAAGGTGGCCGCGTCCTCGCCCGAGGCGAAGGATGACGTGCTCGAGGATCTGGAGCGGCGCTACCAGTCCCTCATCGAGCAGCTCAAGGAGCTGGCGGCGGAGAAGCACGCGCTGGAGCCGGAGCGCTACACGGCGGAGCGCAAGCGGCTGGAGCTGGAGGCCGCGGCGGCGCTGCGTGCGAAGGACGAGCACCTGAAGCACGGGGCCACCCCGGGCGCGCGGCGGGAAGCCCCGGCGACGAAGGGCCTGCTGTCACCGCAGCTCAAGGGCGCGCTATGGGGCGGAGGGATCGTTCTGTTCTTCGCCACGCTGAGCTACACGCTGGTGTCCGAGCAGCGCACGCGGGGCGAGGAGGATGCCGCCACGGGCCGGGTGCCGCCGGGCATGGGCGGCACCGCGCAGCAGCCGCAGGAGGATCCGCAGCTGACCGAGGCGATGGAGCGCTTCAAGAACAACCCGTCGGATCTCGACGCCGCGGCGCTGCTGAGCCACGAGCTCATCCGGCGGCAGATGTACGAGGAGGCGGATCGCATCACGAACCGGGCGCTGGCGGTGGATCCATTCAGCGTGGAGCTCCGGGTGCACCTGGGCGTGCTGAAGGCGGTGCGCGGGGACGAGCTGGGCGCGGAGCAGGATCTGATGAAGCTGGTGGACACGTACCCGGACGCCCAGGAGGCGCTGCTGTTCATGGGCGCCATCGCGATGCGGCGGGGAGACAAGGCGAAGGCGCTGGAGATGTTCGAGCGCTTCGCCGTGGAAGTGCCTGGCGAGATGCACCCGCCGCCGCTGCTCGCGGCCATCCAGCAGCTGCGCGGCGAGCTGGGCCGGTAGAAAGCCAAAGCCTGTCCCGATGGGTTCGAATCCCGTCAGGGACAACCTGGAAGGCCCAGCAGAGCCTCACGGACAGATTGCGCAGGCATACTCCGCTCAGCCCCACCAGGACCCTTCAGGTCTTGAAGGGGTTTGAGGACGTAGCCATGCGTTTCCGAGTGTGCATCGCACTTCTGCTTCTTGCATCGGCCTGCGCGAGCGCGCCCGCCCCACTGTCGATTCCACGGCGTCATACCTTCGTCCCGACTCCTCCCTCGGGCCCGAGCATCCGGCTCGTGTCCGCGCCGATGGACCCGGTGCAGCAACAGTCGCGGATTGGAAAAGCGGACCTGGACCAGGCCAGGGCGCTGCTCTCTCGGGCGCGCACGGACCTGGAGCCGCGTCAATGGGAAGCGTTGGACGAGAAGCTCACCGCGGCGGAACGAGCTTTCGAGCGCTTCTCCAGAGCCGCGAAGACGCGCGGGCACGCTGCCGAGGTGTCGAGGGGGGTGGAGGGGGCCGCGCAGGCTGGACGCGCCAGGACGGTCGCTGAAACGAGCCCCCGTGTGGGCCCGTTGCTCGTGGTGCTCGTCCTGCTCTATCCCTTCAACACCGCCCCAGCGGAGATCGACCGCCGCCCGGAGTGGGTCGACGCTCAGCGGGAGTACGAGTCGCGGCTGCTGGACATAGCGGAGGAATCGCGGCGGCTCATGGAGGAATTCGAGCGTCAGGAAGCAGAGGAGGTCGTCACGGCTCCCACCCATTGGCGGAAAAAGACCAATCCGGCGACGGGCAGCAACTACACCAGCGTGGAGGAGTACGACCGAGTCCCCCGCCACGCGGATCAGACCTGCAAAAACAGCCGACTCGACGAGCTTCAGGAGGAGAAGGATCTGCTCACCCGCTCAGTCCCACCCCTCGATCCGAAGTCGCCCAGATCGAAGAACAAAGAGAAGCTGGACAAGGTGCCGTGCTCCAGGATCCGGCTGCGTCTTGAAGCGATGAAGAGAGTTCTGGAGAAGCGGTGGGAGATTGAGAATGAATGCTTTGGAGGAAAACCCGATCCGCGTCACGACCTGGCAATGATCGAACTTGAAAAGGGCATTGCGAATACCGAGAAGCTCGGAAAGCAGAATTGCGCCCCGGGTCATCCGATGGCGGAGCTGTGAGCCATGTCGAAAGAACTCTTCGCGGCGATCAAGCAGCACGATACAGCCCTGGTCAAGGCACTGCTGGCCAGAGGAACCGATCCGAACGAGCCGCAGCAGGAGTGGCCGGGGCTGCTTCCGCTGCAGGTGGCCATTCACGCACTCGACGATGGAGGCGAACTCGATGTGCTCCTGGCACTCCTCGAGCACGGCGCGGACGTCAACGCATGGGATGCCGAGCGGGACAGGACTCCCTTGTTGGAAGCAGTCTGCGAAAACCAGCTGGCGGCAGTCGAAGTACTCCTGAAGGCGGGGGCCGAGCCCAACGTGCGCAGCAGTGAAGGGGACACGCCGCTGCGGGCGTGCGCGGAGATGGGCAACGTGGGAATGGCTTCTCTCCTGCTGGGCGCGGGGGCCATCCGGACGATCAACGACTGGGGCGGGTTGACCGGATGCACCGCGCTCGGGATTGCGATATCGCGGCTGGACATTCCGATGATGAGACTGCTTCTCGAGGCGGGCGCGGATCCGGAGGCCCCGGACGACAACCGCCAGCCCACCCGCGAGCGCCTGCCGCCGCGCGATGAATCCGATTCCCAGACATGGGACGCCGCGTTCGAGCTACTGGGAGGAGCGCAGGGCCGCAACCCGGTAGGATAGAAGGCGCGCGCCTCCGGCTCACGGAGGCGCCTCCATGGAACTGCTACTTCGCTCTCGCTCTACAACCTCGCTCTCTACAGCACCTCCACATACCCGTCCGTTCCATTCACCCGGATCCGCTGCCCGTCCTTGATCAGCCGGGTCGCATGCTGCACGCCGACAACCGCCGGTAAGCCATATTCGCGTGCGATGACGGCCCCGTGGGTCATCAGTCCGCCCACTTCGGTGACCAGCCCCTTGATGGAGACAAACAGGGGTGTCCAGCTCGGATCGGTGAAGGCCGTGACCAGGATGTCCCCATCCTCCAGATCGGCGTCTTCCATGGTGAGAAGGACGCGGGCCCGTCCCTCCACAACCCCGGAAGAAACAGCCAGTCCGACGATGGCCTGGGCGGGAAGCGCTCCCCGTTTGTACGCGCCTGCGATGCACTCCCCCTCAGACGTGATGACCCGCGGGGGACTCAGCTTTTCATACCGCTTGTACTCGTCCTTCCGCCTGGTGACGACCTGGTCATCCAGCTTGTTCGTGCGAACCACTTCGCGGAACTCTTCAAAAGAGAGGTAATAGGCATCTTCCTTCTCATGAAGAACCCTGGCTTGTACGAGCCGCTCGGCTTCTTTCAGCAAGGCCTGTTTGTACACGAAGTAGCGGCTCACCATGCCGTACTTCGGATACTCCCGGTAGCCGATGAGATTCCGGACCAGGCTGATCATTCGCTTCGCCTCCGTGGCTTTGCGATCACCCTCCGGTAGTTGCGCCAACCGCTCCAAGAGCTCCTGCTCTTTTTTCAAAGCCTCCTGCCGCCCCTGCTCGAATCTCCGGCCGCCGGCACCAGGCTCGAAGTTCTTGATGTTGCTGAGGATCGTGGAGACGAGCGTCGCTGGCTTTTCACTCCAACGCGTCCGGGTGATGTCGATTTCCCCGGCACATCGCATACCGAATCTGTCGAGAAACGCTTGGATCGCGTCCCGGGCTTCCCGTCCGCCCTCGAACTTCAGCAACCCGTCCAGAAAGCCATCGTCCGTGGCATGCCGCAGATAGGCAAGCACTTCCGGATATGGACGAATCACATCCGCGACATCCAGGAGCGCCAGACCCATTTCCGACGTGATATTGCCTGACACGGATTGCGTCAGCGTGTCTGCCGCATTCTTCTCACCCAGCCACTCCTTCATGTTCTCATTGATCCACGAAGAAGCATTCAGCGCAGCCATGATCAGGCCGAGGCCTTGCGGATCGAACAAGAGCCGCCTCAACTCCTGGATATCGTCCAGAATGAAATCAAAGAGCTCCGCTCCTGACCTTGTCTGGATGTCCCGCTTCAACGCCTCTATCGAGGCCTGACTGCGCGCAATCAGGGTTGCCGGATCGGTTTCGGTCTGGGCCTGAAGACCCGCAGCCGGCGCACCGGCATTCCCTCCACTGGGAACCGGCGCTTTGTTCTCATCCAGCACCGGCTTGACGAAATCTCCCCGCTCCATGACGGTCAAGAGAGCGTCCTTGATGAGCGGATCGGATTTTCCGAGGCCCTCTATCACCAGGTTCCTGCTGGCAGGCGAAGCCAGTCTCTGGGTGACATCCACGAACAACCTTCCACCCGCTTTGCGCATGGGCGCGGGGGTGGTGAGCAGGAAGAACGACAATCCCAGGGGCTTGATGGGATCGGTCATCATCTGCTGATGACCGACGGAGACGTAGACGTGATTCTCCTGATCACTCGCTTCCGGGACCGGGAATAGCGTGGTGATCGGCCGGCTCTGGACGATGTGGAATGCATCATCCGCCAGGCACCATTCGATGTCCTGGGGCTGGCCGAAATGTTCTTCGATCTTTCTGCCCAAGCGCTCGAGCCGCTGAATCTGCTCGTCCGTCAGCACCTGCCGGTTTTGCTGTTCCGGCGCAATCTCCTGTTCGCTCGTGCCGCCGCCTTTCGCGGCATGAATCGCCAGCTTCTTGGTGGAGATCTTCTTGTCGACGATCTCGCCGTTGCGCACCTTGTAGCTGTCCGCATTCACCCATCCGGAGACCATGGCTTCACCCAGTCCGAAGCCGGCATCGATGGACACCACCTTCCTGTTCGACGTGACGGGGTCCGCGGTGAACAAGATTCCCGCCGCCCGCGGGAAGACCATCTTCTGCACGACCACGCACAACTGAACCTTGCGGTGGTCGAAGCCGTTCTGCATCCGGTAGATGATCGCGCGGTCCGTGAACAGCGAAGCCCAGCATTTGCTGACATGCGCCAGGATGGCCTTTTCTCCGATGATATTCAGATAGGTATCCTGCTGCCCGGCGAAAGAAGCCGTCGGCAGGTCCTCGGCCGTAGCACTGGACCGCACCGCAAACGCACCCTGCTCACCCAACTTCGCGAGAGCGCCCGCGATCTCTTCGGCAATCCCCTCGGGAATGGGAGCTCGTTCGATGGCCAGACGAATCTTCGCGCCGATCCCGCTGATCCGCTCCCGCTCTTCCGCCTTCAGATGCGTCAGCTCATCCAGCAAGCGAGCCAGCCCCTGATTATCGCGGGTCATTGCTTGATACGCTTCGGTGGTCACGCAAAAACCCGCCGGGACCTGGATCCCCTTGATTCCGGACAGCTCGCCCAGGTTGGCGCCCTTGCCGCCTGCAAGCTTCAGCTTCGTTCTGTCGATCTCGTGAAACCCAAGCACGTATGCGTTCATGGATTGTTCCTGGGGAGCAAGAGCTTCAACGAGCCGGTGCCCGCGTTGGCGGACCTGTTGGAGCTCTCGAGTGTCGAGCTGGGCGGAGGGGTGACCCCTGAAACGCGAGACGGCTCAGGGCCCCGGGTTCTCTGGAACCTGGGGCCTTGAGCCTTCTCTAGCGCCGCATCCCCCCCCTTCTAGGGGTTGGGAATGGGGAGTCTCAGGGGAGCAGTTGCACGTCGTCGAGGTAGAGCGTGCCCTGATCGACGCCCGACTGATCCTGGATGTAGACCTCGCGGAGCGTACCGTTGCTCACCCCCAGCGCGCTGAACGGGAGGACGATCCGCTCCCACGTACCCGGCTGGATGGGGTGGCCCAGCGCCTGGTCCAGGCGGATCTCCCCGAGGAAGCTCGAGCCGTCGCTGAAGATGATTCGCGCGATCTGCCCGCCCGAGGTGCCACCGTGCACCCACATCGAGAGGGTCTTGTAGCGGCTCAGGTCCACGCCCGCGCTGGTGTGGAAGTAGAGGGACGACCAGCTGTCCAGCTCGACGGAGAGGGCGGACGTGCCCGCGTGGACGGTGCCGCTCGAGTAGAGGTCGTGCGTGGCCCAGCTCCAGTCATCGAAGCCGGCGCCGAGGCCATCCGCGTAGAGCGAGAAGGCCGCAGGCGGCGGAGGCGGCGTGGTCGTGCCGGCCTTCAACAGCCGGATGTCGTCGAAGTACACGGTGGCCTGGTCTCCGCCCGTGTCGTCCTGGAGGTAGATGTCGCGCACGGTGCCGGTGGACAGGCCCACGGTGCTCAGCGGAACGGTGACCTGCTGCCATGTGCCCGCCAAAATGGGGTGGCCCAGCACCGCGTCCAGCCGCACCGAGCCGAGCAACCGCGAGCCATCGTAGAACACCAGCCGCACGCCCTGGCCACCCGAGGTGCCGCCGTTCACCCACAGCTCGAGGGCCGAGAACTGGTTCGCGGCGAGCCCCGTGTTGTGGTGCAGGAAGAGGGCATTCCAGCCATCGAGCTCGGCGGAGATGGACGTCAGGCCGCTGTGCACCACCGTGCGGTCGGCGAGGTTGTGCGTGGCATAGCTCCAGTCCGCGAAGCCATCGCCCGGGGCGTCGTCATAGACGGTCGCGTTGCCCGAGGTGTCTCCCGTCAGTCCATCCATCAGCGCCACGCCCTGCGCGACGGTGACGGGCTGGAGATTCTTCGTCTGGAGGTAGTCGAGGATGGCCTCGAAGTTGGCCTGGTTGATCTCCATCGACTGGGTGGGCGTGCCGCTCACGAACTGGTGGAAGGTGAGGATGAGCCAGCTGCCATCGGCGGCGGCGCTGTCGATCCACCCGCGCACGGTGTCCACGGTGACGGCGCTGTGCACGTCGTAGGCGCGGAGCTGGAGGATGTTCGAGTCCTTGAAGTTCTGCCCGCCGTTCACCGTGCGGTGGCTGCCGTAGTACTTCTGCACGGTGGCCAGCACGCCCGCGTTGTAGGCGCCGTAGGGCGAGGCGAACGAGGGCACCGCCGCCAGGCCGAACTGCGTCTTCAGCCACGCCTGCGAGTCGCGCAGCTCGGTCTCCACCTCCGTGGCGGACAGGGTGGTGAGATCCCGGTGCATCATCGTGTGGGCGCCGATCTCGTTGCCCTCGGCGATGAGCGTCTGGATTTGCGGCACCGTCATGTAGCCGAGCCACCCGTTGCGGATGCCCTCGGTGACCAGGAAGTACGTGGCGGGGATGCCACGCGCGTTGAGCGCCGGGCGCGCGCCCGTGAACTGCGACGGCCAGCCATCATCCAGCGTGATGCTCACCATGCCCCGCTGGAACGGCGTCGAGGCCCTCGCGGTTCCCGCTCCCACCCACACGGCCACCACGAGCCCGCACAGCACTCGATACAACCCGGTCAATCCGCCCATGTGCACCTCAATGTCATGGATCCCCCCTCGTCCAAACGGCCGCCATCATAGAGAACGTGAAGGGAACGCAATGAATACCGCTCTCCCTTGAGTTTTCCGGATGCGGTTGGATCACTCGAAGTGCGGGTCACCCGTGCCTGGCGGCCTCGAGCCGTTTCATCCACCGGAGCAACGGGTTGGATGCGGTTTCCACGTAGGCGGAGGCCGCCTGGATCCTCACGTCCACCTCCGTGCCGCCCTCCGGCGCGCTGCTCATCCGCAGCGCTCCCCCCAGGCGCCTGGCGCGCTCGAACATGCCCTTGATGCCGTAGCGGCCCGGCTTGCCCTGGTGGTTGGCATAGAGGGGCTCCAGGCCCCAGCCGTCATCCCTCACGCACAGGCTCAAACCGTGCGCGTCATAGGCCAGGGACACGGCGATGGACTGGGCCTTCGCGTGGCGTACCGCGTTGCCACGCTGTCGAACTGTGAAGCACCAGTCCCTGCACGCCCTGGAGAAGCGTGTCGGCTACTCCTGGCTGGCTCGAGGGCTCAACCGCGGACCGCGGAGAGCTTGCGCCGCAACCGGCGCACCCGCTCGACCATGTCCCGCGGCAGCACGCGCCTGGCCACCTCGCGCACCTGCCTCATGGCCTCCTCGCGCCGCACCAGCCACTCCCCTGCCCCACCGGGCGACAGCACGCGCACCGACACCGTGCGCCGCTGCTGCGTCGTCCAGTCGGACTTGTAGGACTCGGTGCCGCGCAGGAAGTCGTACTCGGTGAGCCCCGCCTCGATGGCGTCCTTGAACGTCTCGCCCACCAGCACCAGGCCCACGCTCCGGTTGCGCCACGCCGGATCATAGCCGGACTGGAAGTAGACGAACGTGTCCCGGTGCAGGATGCCGTACACCGAGGCCACCGCCTGGCCTCCCACCTTCATCGTGTACAGGCGCAGCCGCCCCCGCTCCGCCAGCAGCTGCGTCGCGTCACGGTGGAAGGACTCCACGCCCTTCCCTCGAATGCCCTGCGAGCCCCCGTCCGACTCCCACCGCGCCGAGTGCAGCCGGAAGAAGTCCGTCAGCGGCCCCGCCAGCGCCCCAGGCGCCTCCGTCTTCTCGATGCGGTAGCCCTCCTGCTTCTCCAGCCACTTCTTCCGCCGCAGGAAGTTGTCCCGCCGGCTCGTCCGCTTCAGAAAGCCATCGAAGGTCTCGCCCTTCGGCAACGACTCGTACGGGCACACGTACCGCGTGGACATCCGCAGGTCCGCCCGGTACTTCTCGAACGTCTCCCGCAGCACCCGCACCGTCACCGAGTCCTCGCGCAGGTCCGTCAGGTCCAGCACGTCCCACTGATCCCTCAGCTCCCACAGGACCTCGGCGAAGACACGCGCCACTTCTTCCTCGCGGCCCCTCCGCGCGACCACGTCCAGGTAGTCGCTGCCCACGTGCGTCTCGCCCAGGAACGCCAGCCGCCTCACCGGCCTCCCCAGCATCCAGTGGTACTCGAAGCCCAGCGGCATCAGCCCCACCAGCGCCCCCGTCCGATCCTTCGCCTGCAACACGAAGGGTTTGCGGTCCGCGCCGATCCGCCGGCACCACGGATACAGCCACTCCCACGCGTTGAACGGACCCGCGTTGCTCGCGTCGAGCAGCTCGCTCCACGTGCTTCTCAGGCTCGCCAGCTGGGACAGCTCCCGTACGGTGCCCACCTCCAGCCATCGCGCCGGGCTCGGAGTGGGTGACAGTTCCGCTTCGTGGATCACGGTTCGACCTCGTGGGAGGGAGGGACGTCTGGGATGGGTTTCAGGGACGGATGGGTGGATCAGCCCGCGTGCTTGCGGGTGCGCCGGTCCTGCGTCAGCGCTCCCCTCACCGCCAGCGCCACCTCCGCCATCACCTCCGGCGAGAGATCCTGGTGGCACGGAATCTCCACGATGCTCCGCCTCAACTGCATCACCTCGGGGAAGGCCGAGGCGTCGCACGCCGGGTGCATGTGCCTCCAGAAGTCGATGGCCTCGATCCCCCGCGCGTGCAGCCTCGCCAGCACCTCCGCCTTGTCCTCCACCACCAGCGGGTAGAAGAGCGGGCTCACCCCCGCCGGCAGCTGGTTGAACAGCGGCGGCGACACGTCCCTCAGCCGCCCCAGCAGGAAGAAGTAGTTGCGCCGCCTCCGCTCGACGATCGCCTCCAGATCCTGCGCCTGGGCGATCCGCTTCGCGAACGGGCTCATCCCCAGGTCCACGTGCCGCCGGTCGAAGTGCTGCGTGCCCGTGGCCACCCGCTGGATGTCCGCCGCCTTCACCGCGCCCTTGCCCAGGCTCCGGATGAAGCTGCGCACCCCGCGCCCGAACCGGCCCCCGCGCAGCTCCAGGTTCTGCAGCAGCGCGGAGAGCGTGTGGCTCAGCGTGGACGTGAAGGGCGGCGTGGGCGGCTCGGGCAGGCTGTACTGTCTCGGGCCGTTGACGACGAGCGCCCCGCCGTGCGGCAGCGGCAGCGTCTTGTACAGGCAGAAGATGCCAATGTCCCCCGTCGTCCCCAGCTGCACCGAGCCATCCGCGCTCAGCAGCGACAGCGCGCAGTCCTCGATGAGCGGCAGCCCGTGCTTGTCCGCGATCCGCCGCATCTCCTCGGCCGGGCCGGGGAAGCCCGCGTAGTGCGTGAGGTAGAGCGCCTTCGTGTTCGGCCCGATGCGCCGCTCCACGTCCTCCACGTCCACGTCCCACCGGCTGCCCACCCGGTAGAAGCGCGGCGTGGCCCCCGCGTCCGCCACCGCCTCCACCTCCACGCCGTGGTGGTAGGCCGGCATCAACACCTCGCCCTTGTCCAACCCCAGCATCTTCACCGTCAGCCACACGGCGTTGCGGGCGAAGTAGAACCAGCGGACGTTGGGCGCGCTGAAGGGCATGAAGCCGCTCGGCTCACCGCGGCCCAGCAGCATGCCCGGCCACAACGTCGGCAGGGCGGGGACGAACAACTTCGTGGTCTTCAGCGCTTCCATTTCGCCACCACCTCCCTGGCCACCGGGGCCCAGCGGAACTTCGCCGCGCACATCGCGCGGCCCAATGCCGTGTCGTTGAAGACGTAGAGCCACGTGTGGCGGCGCACCTTGTCCGTCCAGTCGCGCTTCCACACCATGTCCGGCCCCAGGAAGTCGAACTCGCGCAGGCCCCGCGAGATGCAGTCGCGCAGCACGTCCTCCATCAGGAGCTGGCCCGGGCTGCAATCTCCCAGCGACTCGTCGTAGCCAGGCTTCAGCAGGAAGTAGCGCCCGCCGTACTCCAGCGCGTACTGGAAGGCCACCGCGCGCCCGTCCAGCCGCATGTAATACAGCGCCAGCCGGCCCGCGTACCCCGCCGTGCGCGCCAGCTCCGAGTAGAAGCCCCGCGTCCGCGTGTCCTGCGCCATCGCCGTCCCGCGCTGGCCCTTCCAGCCGCTCGCCTCCAGCGCGAAGCCCTCCTCCAGCTTCGCCTCCAGCTCCAGCCCGCCCTCCACCCGCTCCACCGTGACGCGGCCCTTCTCCTCCAGCTTGCGGCGCCGGCGGCGGCAGTTGGCCTTGAACTTGGACTGCAGCGTCTGCTGGTACGCCTCCCACGAGCCCGGCAGCGGGATGTAGGGCGACTGCAGCGACTCCCACGTCCCCACCGACAGCCCCGCCGACTTCGCCGCCTCATGGAGCGACCAGCCGGCCCCACCCTCGGGCACGTCCGTGAGCAGCAGCACGTCCCAACTCTTGTCCGCGCGCAGGTGCGAGAAGAACGCCTCCGCGGCGGCCCCGGGCTCGCGCGCCACCACGTCGAAGCGGCACGAGTGGGTATTGGCCGTGGCGCTCAGCTGCCGCACCGGCACCCCATACATCGACGCCCGCCCCGCCATCAGCGGCAGCACGGCGCTCAGCCGCCCCGCCTCGTCGCGCAGCGTCAGCACCCGCGGCCGAGACTCCGGGGCGAAGTTGTCCACCCACACCCGGATGAACTCGTGACGGTAGAAGGGCTCATCGGCCGTGGACTCCACGAGCGCGTTCCACTCGGGCTCGAGCGCCATGAAGGCGGTCCGATCCGGCACCTCGATGACGCCCGGCGCGGGGGAGAGCTGTCTGGCTTCCATGTGAATGTATCCGGCTCCTGACGGCGCGGAGCCCCAAGGGTCCGCGTGCGCCGGAAGGTGGTAACGGACGCGCCCGCCCACAACCCACGCGCGGCATTTCCCTCTGGCCCCCGGGTACGAGCACACATGGTGGGAACCGGTCGCTCCGGGCAGGCAGGCTGTCAGGTGTTCGACGTTCAGGCGGGTTGTCGCCTACGCTCCAGGCCCTCATCCGCGGCACCGAGGTCCTCATGAGCACTGCGACTCCCCTCTCCCCCCCGCCTGCCGGCAAGCACGCCCTCGTCTATGGCGGCAGCACGGCCGGGTTGATCGCCGCGGGCGTCCTGTCCCGCCACTTCGAGCGCGTCACCCTGGTGGAGCGCGACCGCCTGGAGAACAGCCCCCAGCTGCGCAAGGGCGTCCCCCAGGGGGCCCACGTCCACGGCCTGCTCACGCCCGGCATGAACGCCCTGTGCGAGGTCTTCCCCGGCTTCCGCGAGGAGCTCCAGGCCGCCGGCTCCCGCTTCGTCGACTTCACCGGCGATCATGCCTGGTTCATGGGCGGCTTCTGGCGCCCCAGGCTCCGGTGCGGCCTGCACTTCTACGCGCAGAGCCGGCCGCTGCTCGAGTGGATCATCCGCAAGCGGCTCCTGGCCCTGCCCAACGTGACCGTGCGCGATGGCCGCGAGGTGACGGGCTTCCAGACGAGCGCGGACAAGGGCCGCGTCACGGGAGTCCACCTGCGCGTCCCCGGCGGAGGCCAGGAGGAGACGCTCGAGGCCGAGCTGGTGGTGGACGCCAGTGGCCGCGGCTCGCGCACGCCCCAGTGGCTGGAGGCCCTGGGCTACCCGCGCGTGGAGGAGACGCACATCCAGGTCGACGTGGTCTACGCCAGCCGGCTCTTCCGGCGGCCTCCGGACCTGGTGGCGGACTGGAAGATGATGACCCTCGCGCCCCAGCTGCCCACCGAGCCGCGGATGGCCGTGCTCTCCACCATCGAGAACGACCAGATGCTGCTGCTGCTCGGCGGCTGGCATGGCGTGCAACCGCCGCTGGATGATGCCGGCTACGTCGAGTTCACCCGGACCCTGGCGCAGCCCCACCTGTACGAGGTGCTCCAGCGCGCCGAGCCGCTCGGGCCCATCAACGTCTTCCGCTACTCCCACAACCAGCGGCGCCACTACGAGCGCATGCCCCGCTTCCCGGAGGGCCTGGCGCCCGTGGGAGATGCGTTCTGCTCCTTCAACCCCATCTACGGCCAGGGCATGACCACGGGCGCGCTGCAGGCGCGGACCCTGGGCCAGTGCCTGAGCCAGGGCCTGGACAGCGTGGTGCAGCGCTACCGCCGGCAGGTGGGCCAGCTCCTGGAAGCGCCCTGGGTCATGGCGACGACCGGGGACCTGCGCTTCCCCCAGGTGGCGGGCAAGCGGCCTCCCGCGTTCGCCCTGACGAACTGGTACGGCGACCGCTTCCAGCGGCTCGCGTGCTCCGACGAGGAGGCGCTGCTCACCTTCGTGCGGGTGATGCAGATGATCGAGCCCCCCACGGCCCTCTTCTCGCCGCGCCTGGCGCTGAAGGTCCTCACCTCCCAGCCCACCGCCGCCACGCGGGAGCGCAAGCCGGAGCCGCCCTACGCCCCGGCCGCCGTCAAGGAGCAGGCGGCCTGAGCGGGCGGCTCCCCCGGGAGGAGCCCTCGCCTACAGCCCGGAGCGCGCCATCTTCAGCAGGCAGCGCGCCACCTTGCGGCTGTCGTGACGGACGCGCGGGCCCTCCTTGAGGAGGTCCGCCTCCACCGGCACGACGCCCGCGCTGATGAGGGCGCGGCGATCCACCCGGACGGGGAACTGCCCCTTGAGGGCGTAGCGCTTCGCGGCCTCCTCGGACGGCAGGGCGCCGTTGATCAGCACCGCGTCCAGCACCGGGCCCACGTGGTCGATGACGGCGCGCACGTGGTCCAGGCAGTCCATGCCGTCCGTCTCCCCCGGCTGCGTCATCAGGTTGGCCACCATCACCTTCAGCGCCCGCGTCTCGCACAGCGCCTGGGCCACCCCGTCCACCAGCAGGTTGGGCATCACGCTCGAGTACAGCGAGCCCGGCCCGATGGCGATGAGGTCCGCGGTGCGGATGGATTCGATCAACCCGTCCACCGGGGGCGGCGAGCGCGGGCTGAGCAGCACCTTGCGGATGCGGCCGTGGGCGCGGCTGATGTTGCGCTCGCCCACCACCTCGGTGGCGTCCTCCATCTGCGCCACCAGCTGCACCGGCGAGGTGGTGCTGGGCAGCACCCGGCCCTTCACGCCCAGCAAGTCCCCCGAGACGCGCACCGCCTCCAGGAAGTCGCCCTTGAGCTCGGCGAGCGCGGCGATCAGCAGGTTGCCCACCGCGTGACCCGCCAGCCCGCGCTTGCCCGCGAAGCGGTACTGGAAGACCTCGCTCAGGGGGCTGTTGCCCTTGCCGCCCGCCAGGGCCACCAGGCAGTTGCGCACGTCCCCGGGAGGCAGCGTCCCCCGCGTGCGCCGCAGCCGGCCGGAGCTGCCGCCGTCATCACTCATCGCCACCACGGCGGTGATGTCCAGACCCGGGTCTCCCAGCTTCGGATCCGCGCGCCGGGCCAGGCCGCGCAGCACCATGGGCAACCCCGTCCCACCCCCCATGGCGACGATCCGCGTCGGCCGGACATCGAGCGCCTGCAACAGCTCGTTGCGGTTGCCCGTCCGGCGCTCCTCGCGCGCCTCCCACTCCAACGACTCGAGCATGTCCCATCCCTCCAACGCCCATCCCCACCACCACCGCCGGGCCCCCCGGCGGTGTCCACCCGACCCGAGCCACTCCGGCCCGTACCGCCCTACCGCGCTCCCCGCGCCAGCAACACGTGCCGCACGGTGTGGAAGATGATGCCCATGTCCAGGAACAGGGAGCCGTTCTTCACGTAGTACAGGTCGAACTCCAGCTTGTTGCGCGCGTCCTCCACCGAAGCCCCATACGGGTAGCGGATCTGCGCCCACCCCGTGAGGCCGGGCTTCACCGCCTCACGCAACCCATAGAAGGGAATCTGCTGCTTGAGCTGCTCGACGAACACGGGGCGCTCCGGCCGCGGCCCCACGAAGCTCATGTCTCCCGTCAGGATGTTGAAGACCTGGGGAATCTCGTCGATGCGCGTCTTGCGGATGAAGCGGCCCACCCGCGTGACACGGTCATCATTCGCCCGGGCCCACACCGCGCCGTCCTTCTCCGCGTCGGTGCGCATGCTGCGGAACTTCCACAGCCAGTACGTCCTGCCATGCAGCCCCACGCGCTCCTGCCGGTAGAAGAGCGGCCCCTTGGACTCCAGCTTGATGGCCACCGCCACCAGCAGGAGGAAGGGCGCGGCGCACAAGAGCAGCGTCGAGGCCACGGCGATGTCGAAGACACGCTTGGCCCACCGCCGGGGGCGCGACACCGTCAGCTCGTCCGCGAAGGCGAAGTCGCTGGTGCGCAGGTGCGCCACCGGGAAGCGGCGCAGCACGCGCTCGCAGAAGCCGGCGGCCTCGTACACCCGGCGCCCGGCCAGACGGCAGCGCAGCAGCGCCTCCATCCAGTTGGCCCCGCGCATGTCGTCCGCCGCCTGCACCACGAACTCGGCCCCGAGCCGCTCGGCCATCACGTCCACCGGCTCGGCCGGCTCTCCGTTGGCCCGCGGCTCGCGCGGATCCACCAGCGCCACCACCTGGAAGCTGCCCTCACCGCCCTGCTCGATGGCGTTGGCCACCGAGCGCGCCTTGAGGCCATCCCCCACGATGAGCACGCGGCTGGGAACCCCCACCACCGCGCGCAGCGAGGAGCGCACCAGCAGCGTCCCCACCAGGGCGCCCACGGCCCCGCCCAGCAGCGCCCCGGGCGGCAGCTGCACCGGCAGCACCGCCGGCACCGCCAGCATCAACAGGCCCACCACCGCCGTCGTGACGCCCGCCGCCTTGAGCAACCGCGCGCCCCGGCCCCGGTCCTCCGCCGCCACCTTCAGGTTGTACAGATCCATCAGGTAGAGCGAGAACTGGAAGGTGGGAACGAACGTGGCCCCCAGCAGCAGCAACCCCGGCATCGCCTGGTGAAGGGCCAGATGGGTGTCCGCTGGCGCCAGCATCCTCGCGCAGGCCGCCGCCCCCAGCACACACGCGAGGGCAATGGCGGCGCCCTCGATGACGAAGAGCGTCAGCTTCCTGGATGAAAAGTAATGATGGAAAACCCGAAGCACGTATCTCCCTCCGACCGCCTCGCCCAATCCCCCCTGTGCTGCCCCGCGACACCCGGCCACGCACCGCTCCCGCGTGGCCGGGTGGACCGCACCGTCCGCTACTTCCGGACGTAGTTCTTCAGGTACGGCGTGTCGCTCATCTCCGCGCCGTTGAGCACGCAGCCCAGGATGGGCGCGCCGCCCAGCTGCTCCACGGCCTGGTTGACGGCCCGGGCCGGGGTGACGTTGGCGCGCACCACCATGAGCAGACCGTCCGTCTGGTGCCCCAGGATGGCCGAGTCCGCGAAGGGCAGCGTCGGCGGCAGGTCCATGTAGACCTCGTCGAAGTGCTCGCGCACCACCTTGAGGAACTGCTTCATCTTCCCGCTGGCCAGCGACTGGGTGGGCTCCTCGGGCGTGGAGCCCGCGGTGATGACGGCCATGCGCGTGGCGTGGAAGCGGCGCACCAGCTCGCGCACCTCGCACTCCCCGTTGAGCAGCTCCGTCAGGCCGGGCCGGCCCTTGATGCCGAGCACGTCCGCCACCTGGCCGCGGCGCAGGTCCGCGTCGATGAGGAGGATGCGCCGCTCCGGATTCGCCCGGGCCGCCGCCAGGGCGAGGTTGACGGTGGTGACCGTCTTGCCCTCGCCGGGCATGGCCGAGGTGACCCCCACCACCTTGAGCGGACGCAGCTCGCGCATCCGCTCCAGCCGGTAGTAGAGGCTGCGGTACTGCTCCGCCGCACTCGACGCCGGCGCCGTCAGCGACACCACCCGCCTGTCCACCGCGTTGGGCGAGCCCGCCGATTCATCCACCCGGGGAAGGAAATTCCCCGCCCGTTCCATTTGCTGCTCCATTCCATTCCTCCCGGATTCCGCGTTGTTCACCCGAAGTCTCCTAGTTGAGCGGCGAATCGTTCGTGGACGACGTCACCACTCCATTGCGGTTCCCCGTGGCGGGCATCAGCACCCGCTTCTCCGCCTTGCCTTGCATGTTCGGGACCACCGCGAGCACGGGGAGGGGCAGCCGCTCGCGCAGCTCCTGGGTGTCGCGGATGCTGTCGTCGCGCATCTCCATCACCACCCCGGTGAGCACGCCCACGCCCAGGGCGAGCAGGAAGGCGATGAGCAACCCGCTGACCCGGTCCGGCCTCGCCGCCGCCACCGGCACGCCGGCCGGGGAGATGGTGTTGAAGAGGCTCGCGGCGCTCTTGGCCTCGAGCTCCTGGGCCAGCTCCGCCTCCACCCGGCGGGACACCACGCTCTGGTACTTGGTGCGGGCGATCTCGTAGTCCCGGTTCAGCACGCCCAGCGCGTGCGCCCACTGCGGGGTGCGATCCAGGCGCGACTGGTACTCCTTGGCCTGCACGTGCAGCCCCTCGATCTCCTTCTGGATGTTGGTGATGAGGTCGGCCACGCGGGCGCGCTCCTGGCGCTCGGCGAACTGGCGGCTCTCGGCATCCTTGCGGCGCTCACGCAGGGTGTTGAGCTCCTGGGTGATGCGCTTCACCTCGGGGTGATCCGCCGTCCACGAGGAGCGGGCGGCCACCAGGCCCTGGGTGAGGGTGCTCTCGGCGGCCTCGAGACGGCCGGCCTCGCTGTCCGCGGCGTTGCGGGCCCGCGCCAGGTCGGAGCGGCGGGCCTCGGCCACGCGCAGCTCCTCGGACTTCGTCTGCAGCAGCGCGCCCACGCGCTCCAGGCC
Source organism: Archangium sp. (assembly GCF_057119385.1). NCBI lineage: Bacteria > Pseudomonadati > Myxococcota > Myxococcia > Myxococcales > Archangiaceae > Archangium > Archangium sp. The sequence continues at coordinate 29,710 of NZ_DBNGVP010000043.1, forward strand.
GCGCATGTTCATCTCCAGCTGCTCGGGCAGCTCACCCTGGTGCTCCACCTTGAACTGGGCGATCTTCTTCTCCCACTCGGTGACGCTCTTGGAGAGCGCGACCACCTCGTCCTCGAAGAGCTGGGTGGCGCGCGCCGCCTGCTCCTGGCGGGACTTCTGCGCCTCCTCCGCGAAGAGCTGCGGCAGCCGGTTGGCCACCCGCGCCGCCACGTCCGCATCCGTGCTGGCGTACGTCAGCTCGAAGGCGCTCTCCCCCTCCACGCGCACGGTGATGTCCTTGCGCATGCGGTTGACGGCCGCCTCCATGCCCTTGTCCGAGACGATGTCCGGATAGAGGTTCATCTCCTCGATGGCCTTCTGCAGCACCGGCCGCGCCATGAGCTCCTGGCGGACGGTGAGCAGCCGCTGCTCCACCAGCTCACTGACGGTGCGCTGCACCATCTCCTCTCCGGGGCGCTGGTGCTGCACGCGCACCACCGCCGTCGCCTCGTACACGTTCGGCTGGCTCAACACGATGGCGGCTCCCACCGCGAACACTCCCAGCACGATGGCCCCGACCAGCACCTTCCGGCGCCACAGTGCCTTGAGCACCTGGTCTGCCGTCATCCCACGCTCCATGTGCGCTCCTCCTCCTCGCTCCACGTGTCACCAAGCCTTCATGTGCAGCCGGACCGCCGCGACGTTCCGGGTCAGGTTCATTCCCGCCGCCACTTCCTCGTCCATCCCCACCTGCGCGATACGGTCCACGGCCGTCTGCATCGACACATACCGGTTGATCTTGAACTCGAGCCCCGCGCCCAGCGCGTAGCCCTGGGCCACCCGCGCCCCCCCATCCCAGGTGAAGGCCCCCTCCCCTGGCGCGCGTCCATTGCGGAAGAAGCTGGCCATGCCGTAGACGGACACCCGGTCGTTGAAGTGCCGGTTGAGCACCAGGCCCGCGAAGTCCGCCCACAGCGCGTTGGTGAAGCCACTGGCTCCCACCAGGTCGTGCCCCGCGACGAAGCCCAGGTCGAACGGCCCCGCCTCGTGCAGCAGCTCCAGCTTCACCCGGGGAATCACTCCCCCGGTCCCATCCTGGGCGGTGAAGAACACCGGGCCACCGCGGGCGGTGAACGTCGTCTGCCGCGACAGCCGGTAGCGCAGCGCACCGAAGGCACCGTGCGCCTGCTGGAAGTTGTCGCCGAAGACGAAGCCCTGGTAGCGGTACTCCGCCCCCAGCGACAACCGCCGCGTGGTGCGCAGCCACAGCTCCGCGAACGGGGTGTGCACGAAGCCGGCGTCGCTGCCCGCAACCTGCACCCTCACGCCCTCGAACGCGTAGCCGGCGCCCACGTCCACCACCCGGCTCAGCCGCCCCGACGCGTACACCCGCGACTGGCCGTACAGCACCGGGTCCGTCGAACGGGCCACGCTGTCACGCGGCAGCGAGGCCGGGTCCGTCACCCGGTAGATGTTGCCGGACACCTCCACCCGCAGGCGGCGCGACAACCGCTTGTTCACCAGCAGCCCGCTGCGGTGATCCAACGTCACCCGGCCACTGCCATGCCGCATCAGCAGATCCGCCGCGTAGTAGCACTCCAGCTTCAGCGTCGGATCCTTCGCGTCCAGCCCGATCCGCGGCGTGACCTTGGTCATCATCTGACCGCCCGTCACACCGGCGTCGTTGAGCCGGAAGTCGTCGTCGTAGCGCTCCTCGAGCGACACCCGGGCCCGAGGCTCCACCACCGTGCTCGCGAGCGCGGCCGGAGAGGTCCCCACGACCGCCGCCGCCGTCAACCATCTCTTCCAGGAAACCCTCACGGCACCCTCCATCCCCACGCACCCACCCAGACCACGCCCCGCGGTGCCTCGTCTCCACTACGGCACGATGATGGTGTCACCGGGCCGCAGGATGAGCGGCTCGTACTTCTGCGGCTGCTCCACCAGGTCGCGGTAGCTCACGGAGATGTAGTCGCCCTGCGTGGCGCCCTCCGTGTCACCCGAGCCACCCGTGCCCGAGCCCTCCGCCTTGTTGGCCTGCTGCGCCGCCGAGCGGCGCAGCACGACGATGGCGTCCTGGTCCGCGAAGTCGGTGAAGCCACCCGCCAGGGCAATGGCCTGGAGGATGGACACCCGGCCGCGCAGTGGGTATGCGCCGGGGTGCGTCACCTCGCCAGTGATGAAGACGCGGCTGCTGTTCACCTCGCGGACGATCACCGTGACGCGGGGCTCCTGCACGTACGGCTTGAGGGCCTCGCGAATCTCATCGGCCAGCTCGTTGGGGGTGCGGCCCTCGGCCTTCACCTCGCCCACCATGGGCAGGGAGATGAAACCATCCGGGCGCACCGGCAACGTGCGCGAGAGATCCGCGTCACGCCACACCGCCACATCGAGGACGTCCTCACGGCCGATGCGGTACGGCTGGTCCGAGTTGTCCACCCGCGCCGTGCCCCGGTGGGCACACCCCGACAGGAGGAGCAATCCCAGCACCACCCACCACCTCGCGCTCGTCTTTCCCATCGCTCGCCTCTCCCCAAAGTCCCCTGCCTCCCAAAAGGACAGGGCTCACATGTTCGCGGGAGGCATTAGCAGCGGGTGTGCCAAAGCCCCCGGGCGGGCAAAGTCCCCGGATCGTCATGGGTTACGCGCTACACCCCTGAGGAAGAGGGAGGGATGTCCGGGAAAAAATTCCGGCATCACACCGTGGGGAGGATGCGGATCACTCGCCCGAGGGCACATACAAAGGGAAAAGCATTTCCCACACCGTGTCAGGGCTTTTCCCATCTCCTCGGGGGAAGACGTGGCACGCCGCTTGAAATCATCTCTCGCGGAACCCGGGCGCGGGAAAGGCCCGGGCGAGCGAGGAGTGGACGGCGGCTATGCGCAAGGCGGCGGCGGGGGCGGTGGTCGGGATGTTCGCGGTGGGAGCGGGAATGATGACGCTGCTCGGCTCGGTGCTGGGCACCTACGCGGAGGCGGCCTCGCTGGCGCTGGTGGGTGTGGGCCTGTTCGCGGGCAGCTCCGTGCTCAGCGGCGGCAAGGAGACGGTACCCACGGCCGGCATCGCCAAGGAGGCCTGAAAAAGCGACGGAGAAGGCTCGCGGAGTGGATGGGAACTCCGCGAGCCCAGGAGGTCAGGCCCCCTTCCCCGCGTCCTGGAAGGTGGCCTGGTGGCAGAGGAAGTTGCCCTGCGTGAAGTAGAAGCCGGTCGAAGCGGAGGTCGCCGTCGAGCTGTAGCAGAGACTCACGACGATCTGGGCGCGCTCCCGGTTCTCTCCCGACACGGTGTAATCGCTGGCGGCCATCAAACAGGTCCCGTCCGTGACCGACCCATTGGTCCTCACCAGGAAGAAGCCGCATGCTGACTCCCCCTCCAGGGATCGCATACGGCGTTCGAGCCCGCTGCTAGCACACTGGCGGCCACGGAGAAGAGGTCGGGCGACACCCACCTGGGTGCCCCGCCCGCTCCCAGGAAGTCGCTTGGCTTCGGGAGGCATGCGGGCGGGCATGCGCAAGGCTCGCCAGGAGAGGTGTCGAGGGAGGCACGCCTTCTCCTGGCGCATGACCCTGCACACCCTCACGGCATCCCCATTCCGCTTGGGAGGAGCCATTGGGGTCCAGAAGCTTCCAACTCACCCTCGGCGCCCGCCTGCTCGAGAATGGCCGCACCCATTTCCGGGTCTGGGCACCCCGGCGCCGGCGGGTGGACGTCTGTCTCCATGAGCCGGGCGGTCTGCGCTACCTGCCCCTCGAGCACACCGGACGCGGCTACTACGAGGGCACCCTGCCCGTCCCGGCGGGCAGCCTCTACAAGTACCGCCTGGACGGCGGAGAGGCCTTCCCGGATCCCTGCTCGCGCTTCCAGCCCGAGGGCCCGCATGGCCCCTCGCAGGTGGTGGATCCCACGCGCTACGCCTGGAAGGACGAGGGGTGGCCAGGCATCACCGTGAAGGGCCAGGTGCTCTACGAGCTGCACGTGGGCACCTTCACCCCCGAGGGCACCTACGAGGCCGCGGCCCGGAAGCTGCCACTGCTCCAGGAGCTGGGCGTCACCACGCTGGAGCTGATGCCCCTGCACACCTGCCCCGGCCGCTTCAACTGGGGCTACGACGGCGTGCAGCTCTACGCGCCCCACCCGGCCTACGGGAGCCCGGACGCGCTGCGGCGCCTGGTGGACGAGGCCCACCGGCTGGGGCTCGGCATCATCCTGGACGTCGTCTACAACCACCTCGGGCCGGACGGGAACTACCTGGCCCAGTACTCCGAGGGCTACTTCAACAAGAAGTACCCCAACGAGTGGGGCGACCCGACCAACTTCGATGACGGGGAGGCGGCCGGCCCCTCGCGCGACTTCTTCATCCAGAACGCCTGCTATTGGGTGTCCGAGTTCCACTTCGACGGGCTGCGCGTGGACGCCACGCAGAGCCTGTACGACGCCTCGCCCCGCAACATCGTCGGGGAGCTCGTCGAGCGGGTGCGCGAGGCCGCGGGGAAGCGGAACGTCCTCCTCATCGGGGAGAACGAGCCCCAAGACGTGAAGCTGGTGAAGCCTCCCACCCAGGGAGGGTACGGCGTGGACGCCCTCTGGGTGGATGACTTCCACCACTCGGCGAAGGTGGCGGCGCTGGGCCGCTCCGAGGCCTACCTGCAGGACTACTGCGGCACGGCGCAGGAGCTGCTGTCGTGCGTGCTGCGCAACTCGCTGTACCAGGGGCAGTACTACCAGTGGCAGAAGAAGCCCCGGGGCACGCCGCTGCTGCGCACGGAGGCGAAGCACGTCGTCTTCTACCTGCAGAACCATGATCAGCTCGCCAACGCCCTGAAGGGCGAGCGGCTGCACCAGCAGGCGGGGCCCGCGCGGGCCCGGGCGCTGACGACGTTCCTCCTGCTGCTGCCACAGACGCCCATGCTCTTCATGGGCCAGGAGTTCTTCGCCTCCTCGCCCTTCCTCTACTTCGTGGACCACCACGCGGAGCTGCAGGAGCTGGTGCGCAAGGGCCGTAATGACTTCCTCTCCCAGTTCGCGAGCGCCCGCCATGCGCTGGAGAAGGAGGGATACCAGGTGCCCTTCGGCGAGGAGGCCTTCCGTCTGTCCAAGCTGGACTGGTCCGAGCGCGAGAAGAACACCTCGGCCCTGGCGCTGCACCGGGATCTGCTGAAGCTGCGGCGGGAGGATCCGGTGTTCGCGGCGCAGGACCTGAGGAACATCGCGGGGGCGGTGCTGTCACCGCACGCGCTGGTGCTGCGCTACTTCGGAAGCGAGCAGGAGGGCGACCGCCTGGTGGTGCTGAACCTGGGGACGGAGCTGGAGGTGGCCCCGTGCCCCGAGCCGCTGCTGGCACCGCCTCCGGGAAATAAGTGGAGCCTCCTGCTGGCTTCTGAGCAGGTCCGCTACGGCGGAATGGGAAGCCCCTCCTTCGCGAACGAGACGCGCATGAGGGTGCCTGGACAGACATCGCTCGTGCTCGCGAGCGAGGAGACGAAGACGTGACCCCTGGAACTGAGTGCCCCTCCCTGCCCCGGCTCGCCTTCGATTGGCCCACCGGCGCGGACTTCTCGGACGTCATCACCCGCGAGTGGCTCGTGACCAACGGGCGGGGCGGGTACGCCTCGGGCACGGTGGCACGGTGCAACACGCGGCGCTACCACGGGCTGTTCATTCCCGGCATGGAGAAGCGCGGCCGCACGGTGATGCTGGCACGGCTGAGCGAGCATGCCATGGTGGAAGGCCGCACGTACCGGCTGGACGCGGAGGAGCGCGCGGACGGGACGCAGGTGGCCGAGGGCCCCACGCTGCTGCGCGGCTTCCACCTGGACGGCCTGGTGCCGCATTGGATCTACCAGGTGGGCGAGGCGCGCCTGCAGCGCAAGCTGGCGCTGGTGCACGGGGAGGACACGCTCGTCGTCCTGTGGGAGCACCTGTCGGGACCGGAGGTGACGCTGCGGCTGCGCCCCTTCCCGGCCCTGCGCATGCACGATGACAAGCTGCACCACACGCTGCTCGAGCCCGTCGTGCACCTGAGGGGCGCGCGCGTGGAGATGCAGGCCACGGACCACGCGCCCCCCATGCGGATGCGCATCTACTCGCCCTGCTCGGTACCGTTCGTGAGCCTGAGCGAGACGAGCACGCCCCAGTTCTTCCGGGTGGAGAAGTCGCGCGGGTACGACTACGAGGAGACGCTGACGAGCCCGGGCTGCTTCGAGTGCACCCTGCGGCCGGGCGAGCACCTGGCGCTGGGCGTCACCACGGAGGACTGGACGATCCTGGAGCGGGACCCGGTGGAGACGCTGAAGCTGGAGTACGAGCGCGAGCGGCGGCTGCTGGTGCGGGTACCGGAGGAGGCGCGCGCGGGCGTGCCGGCGCGGCTGGTGCTGGCGGCGGACCAGTTCATCATCGACCCGATGCGCCCCGCGGACGACGCCTGGGCGCGCGCGGTGGGTCAGGACGCGCGCTCGGTGATCGCCGGCTACCACTGGTTCACGGACTGGGGCCGGGACACGATGATCTCCCTGGAGGGGCTGACGCTGTGCACGGGCCGGCCCCGCACGGCGGCGGCCATCCTGCGCACCTTCCAGCACTACGTGCGCGACGGCCTGCTGCCCAACCTCTTCCCCGAGGGCGGCCACGAGGGCCTGTACCACACCGCGGACGCGACGATGTGGTTCTTCCACGCGGTGGACCGGTACCTCGAGCACACGAAGGACCACGAGTTGCTGCGGGACTTCTACCCGACGATGGCGAGCATCATCGAGCACCACCAGCGGGGCACGCGGCACAACATCCGCATCGATCCAGCGGATGGTCTGCTGACGCAGGGGCAGGAGGGCTACCAGCTCACGTGGATGGACGCGAAGGTGGACGGCTGGGTGGTGACACCGCGGCGCGGGAAGCCGGTGGAGATCAACGCGCTGTGGTTCAACGCGCTGCGGTTGATGGTGGAGTGGTCGGAGCGGCTGGGCAAGGACGCGAGGCCCTACGCGGCGGCGGCGGAGAAGGCGTATGCGAGCTTCAACCGGCGTTTCTGGAACGCGCCGGAGGCGTGCCTGTTCGACGTGGTGGATGGAGAGGACGGGCGGGATGATCCGGCGGTGCGGCCCAACCAGGTGTTCTCCATCTCGTTGAAGTACCCGGTGCTGAGGCGGGACAAGTGGGAGCCTGTGCTGGAGAAGGTGCGCAGGGAGCTGCTGACGCCGGTGGGCCTGCGGAGCCTGGCGCCGGGACATACGGACTACAAGCCGAAGTACGACGGAGATCTGCGGGCGCGCGACGCGGCCTACCACCAGGGCACGGTGTGGGGCTGGTTGATCGGCCACTACGTGGACGCGACGCTGAAGGTGAACACGGACAAGACGGCGGCGCGGGCGTTGCTCAAGGGGCTGGAGGAGCACCTGGAGCACTCGGGCGTGGGGCAGATCAGCGAGATCTTCGATGCCACGGAGCCATACCGGCCGCGCGGATGCGTCGCCCAGGCGTGGAGCGTGGCGGAAGCGCTCCGCGTCTTCCTGAAGACCGGCGTGCATTGAAGCGACCGTCTGCTAGGGTGCGCGCCCATGGCCACCACCGAGCTTCGCACCCTCTACCCGCCCATCGAGCCGTACAACACCGGCCGCCTCCGGGTGTCCGACCTCCATGAGCTCTACTTCGAGGAGAGCGGCAACCCGAAGGGCAAGCCGGTGGTCTTCGTGCACGGTGGGCCGGGCAGCGGCACGGATCCCAAGCAGCGGCGTTTCTTCGATCCGGCGGCGTACCGGATCGTCCTCTTCGACCAGCGCGGCTGTGGCAAGAGCACGCCCTTCGCGAGCGTGGAGGAGAACACCACCTGGCACCTGGTGGAGGACATGGAGACGCTGCGCCGTCACCTGGGCATCGACAAGTGGCTCGTGTTCGGTGGCTCGTGGGGCAGCACGCTCGCGCTGGCCTACGCGCAGAAGCACCCGGAGCACGTCTCGGAGCTGGTGCTGCGCGGCATCTTCCTGCTGCGCCAGCAGGAGATCCGCTGGTTCTACCAGCACGGCGCGCACACCATCTTCCCGGACGCGTGGGAGGACTACCTCGCGCCCATCCCTCCCGAGGAGCGGGGAGACCTGGTCCAGGCCTACTACCGGCGGCTGATGGGGGACGATCCCAAGGTGCGCCAGGAGGCGGCGAGGGCCTGGAGCATCTGGGAGGGCCGCACCAGTTACCTGGCGCCCAACGCGAACTACATCGCGCACCTGGGCGAGGACGACTTCTCACTCGCCTTCGCACGCATCGAGTGCCACTACTTCGTCAATCGCGCCTTCCTGCGCAATGACACGCAGTTGCTGGACGACGTGCCGCGCATCCGCCACATCCCGGCCGTCATCGTCCAGGGCCGCTATGACATGTGCTGCCCCATGGACAGCGCCTGGGCGCTGCACAAGGCGTGGCCGGAGGCGGAGCTGAAGATCATCGCGGACGCGGGACACGCGGCCTTCGAGCCGGGCACCACGAGCGCGCTCGTCGAGGCCACGGACAAGTTCCGCCGGTAGACGCCGGAGCAGGGCCTCCAGACCCTGCTTCAGCCCGACTCGAGTCCCCGTGGGACTCCCCCCACCGCTCAGCCGCCGTGCTTCTCGAGGAGCTTGCCGATGCGGGGGATGGCGGCCTCGACGTTCTTCTTCGCCGTGCCGCGCAGCTTCTCGTAGGTGCCCTTGACGAGCCCGCTCTGCGCGTTGCGCACCTTGCCATCCGTGATGGTGAGCAGCGCATCCGCGGCGCGCCCGGCGTTGGACGTGATGTGCGCCCCCACCGGCTTCCCGCCCGTCTTGGCCTCCTGGAAGAGCGGATCCAGCGCCTTGGCGAAGTCGGGGAGGAGATCCTCCACGGCGTGCCGGATGAAGCCGGGCTTGATGTTCTTCACGGCGCTGTAGCCCGCCTTGATGGCGAGCCCCGAGATGCCGCCCTTGTCGGCGACCTCGGCGTCGATGAGCGTGCAGCAGTCGTCAATGACCGCCGCCTTCTTGTTCGGGTTGGTCAACGTCTCGGTGAGTGACGCCATCGAATCGTGCCTTTCGTTCACTGGACGTGAAACGTGCCCGAAGGCAGCGGAATCCCGTCCGGCCCGCCTGAGCGCATAGCACAACAACCCACCCACGGGAGGGTCCTCGCGCCTCGGTGCGATGCGTCAGGTAGACACGCGAGGAGTCCGAATCAAGGAGGGGGACGCACCGGATGTCCGGGTCCTGGCAGGTGTGAAGGCCTGCCCGGCCGGGAAGCACTCACTGCTTCGGAGCGATGGACACCTTCAGGCCGTCGCGCCAGACCTTGTGATTGTCCGCGTAGTAGAGGTACGCGCGGCTCGCCGGACCCGTGTAGGTACCCGGCACCGCCGCGATGAGCGACAGCGGCACCTCCAGCGTCTTCCGCGGCTCCATGCCCCGCCAGTAGAGGACGACGTCGCGGCCGATGACCTCGTAGGCGTCCACCGTGTGCTTCTTCACCAGCTCCTTGAGCTGGTCATGCCGGACCTCGAGCCCTCCCGGCACGCCGAAGATCGCCACCGTGGTGGACAGCTTCTCGTCGCTCCGGTTCGTCACCCGGACGCGCGCCTCGGTGGGCTCGCCCTCGGACAGGGAGTTCTTCGCCAGCGCCACCTCCAGGTCCACCCGGGTGTCCGGCGAGCTGGCCGGCACCAAGGCGTTGTAGGTGACCTCGATCGAATAGGGCAGCTCCGAGCCGCCTTCCATCCGCAGCTCGATCTTCCGCTCGCCCGCGCTGAGCAGCTCGGACACGTCCGGCAGCTTGAGCGCCTCCTGCGTCTTGCCATCGAACTTCACGGCGCTGCCCACGGGCCGGCCGTCCACATAGACGCGGACCGAGCCCGGCGCCCGCTTCGCCGAGCGCACCTGGTCGTAGGCGACGATGGCTCGCAGCGCGAGCACCGTGCTCTGGGTCGAGCCGTAGCGGCCTCCCTCGCACGAGTCCGCCAGGAAGCGCATCGAGCGCTCCACGTTCACCAGATGAGCAGGCTCCCTCAGCCAGGCCAGCACCGCCAGCGCGGTGGTCTCGATCTCGAGCGTCTCGCCCGAGCTGCCAACGATCGACTGCGTGCCCCCCTCCACCACCCCGGTCTTCCCCTGTTTCGCGGCGAGCCGCTCCATCAGCTTGCGGGCCTCGGCCCCCTCCCCCGCGAGCTTCATCACGTTCGCGGCGAGTGCGAGCACGTAGCTGTTCTTGCTCTGGGTGGCGGCCGCCTTCAACGCGCCCACCTCCTTGGCCAGCTCACGCGCCTGCTCCGCCGGCTTGTCCGCGCTCTCCAGCAGGGCCCAGAGGATGTAGGCATTGGAGGTGTCGGGGTCCTCGATCCAGGTGTGCAGCGCGCGCCGCTTCCGCTCGAAGCCGCCCTTGCCATCGCGCTGCTTGAGCAGCCAGGCCCGCGTGCGCTCGAGCATCGCGGCGTCCACGTCCCGCACCTGCTTCATGTCGCTGAAGTGCATCAACCCGAACGCCGTGAGCGCCTCGTGGCCCGGATTCTCTCCGAACCACTCGTAGCCCTTCTCCGGGCACTCGAAGCCCACCAGCCGCTTGTAGCCCGTCTCCAGCTTCTCGCGCGCCGACGCCACCAGCTCGGGGCTCACCCCGCTGTGCGTCTGGAAGTACTGCTGCGCCATCGTCATCGGATAGGTGGTCGAGCTCGTCTGCTCGAAGCAGCCGGAGGGCTCCTGGATGAGCCGCGCCAGCGACTCGGTCATGTTGGCCAGGGGCGAGGGGTACACCGCGATGGAGGACTTCACGCTGCCGCGCACGAGGTTGGCCGGCAGCGTCACCGCGTGCACCACCGGCTGCCGTGACGACAACAGCCCGCCGAACGAGGCATGGATGGGGAAGCCATTGGGCTTGATGCTCAGCGTGCGCTTCACCGTGTCCACGTAGTTGCCCGCGCTCGCCGTGAGCGACACCTCCACGGGCCGGGACTGGGAACCGACCTTCAGCTCCAGGATGCGCCGGGCCCGCTCGTTCGCGGCCAGGTTCACCCCGCTGAAGGAGGACGCCTTCACGTCACCGCGCAGGTCCACCTTCACCGCCGCCCCCTGGAGCGCCGTGGACGTGCCATTCACCAGCGCCAGCGGCAGGTGGATCACATCCCCGGACGTCACCTCGAGCGGCAGCTTGGGCTCGACATAGAAGGGCTGCACCGACTCGATCGTGGCCACCGCCGAGCCGAGCGCGCCATCGTCCCCCACGCCGCCCGCGAACGCCTTGAAGCTGGTGACCGAGTCGTTCAGGCCAAACGAGACGCGGACCTCTCCCGTCTTCGCATCCGTGCGCACGCCCGCGTTCCAGAAGAGCGTCTCGGTGAAGTCCATGCGGTCCCCCGGCTCGCGCCCGGGCCGCACCGTGTGGGCGTACTCGCGGAAATAGACCCTGACCTCTTCGTCCTGGGTCATTTCCCGCATGAGCACCTCCGCTGGCATGTCCCTGTCCGCGGCGATCGCCTGTTTCCGCGGGGCTTCCTTCCTGGCCCCGCGCTCCGCCTCCACCCTGCCCCTGGGCGCCACGGGTTTCGCGGCAACGGCCGCGGGCGGCGGAGCCTTCACGGGCGCGGGAGCCGGCACGGCCTTGGCAACCGGCGCGGCCTGGGGCACCCCCGCGGCCTGGGGCACCAGGGCGCGCATGCGGGGCGGCCCTCCGGCCATCACCCCGGCGGGGGCCGCCTCGAAAACCGGCTCCGGTTGCGGCAGTGGCACCCGGACGGCGAGCGCGCGCCGGGCCAGATCTCCATGCTGGGCCACGAACTGCTCGGCGTCCGCCAGCGCGAACCGCCGCCAGCCCTGGGTGCCCAGCAGCAGATCCACCGCCAGCTTCGCCTTGGGGTTCTTCTCGTCGAAGTAGATCTGGGCGTCGGCCAGCTCCCGCACCTCGGGCTCGAGCAGCACCATCACCGGCAGCTGGGGCGCCTGATCCCGCTTCTCGATGAGCTCCAGCACCGCGTCGTCCGTGACGGTGAGCATCACCAGGGCCGGCACCGGCTTGCCTCCGCGCGTCGTCCGGGCGGTGAGCTCCACCCGGTCGCCCGGCACGTAGCGCGGCTTGTTCGCCTTCAACTCGATGGACAGGGCCTTCGCGGGCTGGCGGAACACCAGCCGCTCCGCGAGCGGACGGCCGTCGGCGTCCCACACCGTGGCGATGAGCACCCCGTCCGCGTCCTTCGGGTTGAGGATGACCTTCTCGTTCGGATCCACCACGGACGAGGCCAGCTCCACCTCCCGCTGGCTCAGGGTCAGCTTCGCCTGCTTCACCCCCGACAGCCCCACGGTGAGCACCACGGGCTGTCCGGCGGGGATGACGTCCTCGCTCGCACGCAGCACGGCGCCCCGGGCCTTCACCTCGGGCAGCGGGAAGGGCGTGCGGATGCCCGAGGGCTCGTCGATGCGCAGCGCGTACTTCACACCGGCCTTCGGGGTCAGCTCGAAGCGGCCCCGGCCCTCGTGCTCCGAGCGCACCCGCGCCACCACCTCGCCCGTGGCCAGGTTGATCACCGCGCCGGACAGGTCCGCGGGCTCGTGCGCGGGCGTCAGCGCCTGGAAGTAGACGCGCGAGGGCAGCCCCGCCACCAGGTCACCGCCCTCCGGATACACGGTGAGATCGAGCGTCCGCAGCAGGATGGGGATCGTCTTGGCCGCCGTCTCGACCACCCCGCCGTCCTCGATGGCGAAGGCGAGCGAGCCCTCGCCCCGTTCGATCCGGCCAGGCAGCTTGAAGCTGACGGTGCACAACCCCCGCGCGTCGACCACGCCCGTCACCTGCGCCGCGGTGACGCCATCCACCAGGGCGGTGGCGGTGACCCGGGCGCCCGAGGGAATGCCCCCCTCGGCCCGCTTCACGTCGAGCGTGGCGGTGACCGTGTCCCCCGGTCCGTAACCATCACGGAGGAACTCGATCTGCGACTTGAGCCGGGGCGCCCGATAGGCCCGGACGTCGAACTTGCGCTCGGCGGGGGCCTCGCCCGTATGGGGATAGGAGACGCTCAGCGTGTACTCGCCCCCGGCCATGTCCTCCGGAACGGTCCAGGAGTAGCCCCAGACCGAGTGCTCGCTCACCACCTGCGAGGAGGTGACGACATCCCCCTTGGGACCCCGGATCTCCACGTGGGCCAGTACCTGGTTGGCGAGGGGGGTATGACCCTGGGCCTCGAGCACGAGCCCTCGCGCCATCACCTGCTCACCGGGCCGGTAGAGGGGCTTGTCGGTGCTGATGAAGGTCAGTTGCCGGCCGGGCCCGCCGAGTGAACCCGTGTCCGCCCGGGCGGCCAGGATCTGCTGATGGACGGGGGGAAGGACGAGGCCCACGGTGAGGAGGGCGAGGAGGGCGCGTGGGACGACGTGTTCGAGCATGGATTTCCCTGGACCCGAGAATAGGAGCCCACGGGGAACGGCCGTGCACGTCGAAAGTTCTGGGGTTCAGGCCACGGAGTGACGCCCGGGCGCCATGGGGCGCGGCTCCTCGGAGAGCGTTCCTCCCAGCCCCCGGACGATGTCGTGGCTGATGGACAGCCCCAGGCCCGTCCCCTCTCCCACCGGCCTGGTGGTGAAGAAGGGCTCGAAGATGCGCTCGAGGTTCTCCACGGGAATCCCGCAGCCGCCTACCCGAGGGCAGGAGGTGGGCCTCCGTACGTCCAGGTGGGGCCCGAAAAAACCTCCAAAACCGGCCCTGTAAATACGACAGGGTTCCGCCCTAGGCACGATGGGCTCGCGATGCAACCCCGCGCATTCACTGAGGAACGGTGCCAGTTGGCGGCTGGCATCCCCGTTGCTCTTGGCAATGGGCACGAAGTCGCAGCGCGAAGCTCAACGTCCTCCATCCCCCGAGAGACTCCATGCAGGCCTCCCACTCCCTCTCCTCCGCCGAAACCCTCACCACGTACCTCTCGGACATCAGCCAGTACCCGCTGCTGACCGTGCAGCAGGAGCAGACGCTGGCCCGGAACTTCCGCTCGGGCGACCTGTCCGCCGGCCACCGCCTGGTGACGAGCAACCTGCGGTTCGTGATGAAGGTGGCCTACGAGTACCGCTCCTACGGCATCAAGATGTCCGACCTCATCCAGGAGGGGAACATCGGCCTGATGAAGGCGGTGCAGAAGTTCGATCCGGACAAGGGCATCCGCCTCATCTCCTACGCGGTGTGGTGGATCCGCGCGTACATCCAGAACTACATCCTGAAGAACTGGTCGCTGGTGAAGCTCGGCACCACGCAGGCGCAGCGCCGGCTGTTCTTCAGCCTGGCCCGCACGCGCCGCGAGCTGGAGAAGCTGGGCTCGGGGGATGGCGCCATCGTGGACGCCGAGGAGATCGCCCGGAAGCTCAACGTGAAGGCCTCCGAGGTACGCGAGATGGAGCAGCGCATGGGCGGCCGTGACTTGTCCCTGGACGCCCCCGTGGGCGAGGAGGGCGACGCCACGCACCTGGACTTCGTGGAGTCCGAGTCCGCCTCCCAGGTGGACGAGGTGGCCGACCGGCAGCAGGCGCAGATGACCCGCGAGCGCATCCGCATGGCCCTGCAGCGGCTGGATCCGCGCGAGCGCTTCATCATCGAGAACCGGGTGATGGGCGACGCGGAGATGACGCTGAGCGAGCTGGGCGAGCACTTCGGCTTCTCGCGCGAGCGCGCCCGCCAGCTGGAGATCCGCGCCAAGGACAAGCTCAAGGCCGAGCTGGCCTCGCTGATGGCCGAGGTGGGCCAGGACGAGTCGGCCGAGGCCCGCTAGGGGGCGGCGGACCCTCACCCTCTCCCTCACCCAGGGGGAGAGGGGACCTCCACGCTGCCTCGGGAACGCGTAAGGTAGCGGGACGATGAAGCCGTGGAAGGTGATTGATCGGGCGCCCGCGCCGGGCGGCGGAGAGCTGGTGCTGCACCAACGGGGCGAGGAGTTCGCCATCCGGGTGAATGGCCGCGAGCTCATGTCCAGCCGCCAGCACGGCTCCGAGGAGAAGATGGCCGAGGTGGCCTGCACGGGCCTCGGCGGCAAGCGGCCCCGGGTGCTCGTGGGAGGCCTGGGGCTGGGCTACACCGTCCGGGCCACGCTGGAGCGGCTCCCCCCGGGAGCCGAGGTGGTGGTCTCGGAGCTGGTCCCCGCCGTCGTCACGTGGAACCTGGGTGTCCTCGGACCCCTGGCCGGACGGCCGCTGGAGGATCCCCGGGTGAAGGTGGAGACACGCGACGTGGGGGAGCTGCTCCGCCAGGCGGAGGGGCACTATGACGCGGTCCTTCTGGACGTGGACAACGGCCCCGAGGCGCTCACCCAGGAGGAGAACCGCTGGCTCTACGGCGAGCGGGGGCTGGCCTCCATCCGGCGCGCCCTCAAGCCCCGGGGCGTGCTGGTGGTGTGGTCCGCCTCACCGGACGGGGCCTTCGTCACGCGGCTGAAACGGGCCGGGTTCGCCACGGACGTCGTGGAAACCCCGGCACGAGGCAAGGGCGGTGGGCCGCTCCATACGCTCTTCATCGGACGTTCCGGGTGACTCCCCGACACTTTTCGCCAAGAAATGAAAGGGGGGACTTCCTTTGTTCCCTCAAAGCTGCCAGATAGGGGCCTCCGATCGCACAGAGCGGCGGAGATCCGGCGCATTCCACCGCGTCGGACGAGAAAGAAGACAAGTAATGGCGACTGGTACTGTGAAGTGGTTCAACGACGCGAAGGGCTTCGGTTTCATCACGCAGGAGGGCGGTGGCGAGGATCTGTTCTGCCACCACACCGCCATCCAGACCGAGGGCTTCCGCACCCTGGCCGAGGGCCAGCGCGTTGAGTTCGACGTCGCCCGCGGCCCCAAGGGCCTGCAGGCGCAGAACGTGCGCCCCATCTGATGGGGACCTGAGCCACTTCGCTCGACGATAGAGGCTCGATCCAGGGCCTGCCTCCCAACCTCGGGGGCAGGCCCTTGGTGTTTCTGGAGGTCAGGACGGCTTGCGGCCGGCCCACGGGCGCGCCTGCTCGAGCTGCGAGGCGAGGCGGAACAGCGTGGCCTCGTCCCCGAAGCGCGCGGCGAACTGCACGCCCACCGGCAGTCCGGCGGCATTCCAGTAGAGCGGCACGGACATGGCCGGCTGCCCCGTCTGGTTGAAGAGCTGCGTGTTGGGCGTCCGCTCCAGGGAGTTGGCGGCGAGCACGTCCAGCAGCTTGAGGAACACGGGCTTGAGCGGGAGCCTGCGCAGCATGGCCATCGCCGCGAGCTCGGCGGGCTTGGGCGCCAGCTCGCCAATGCGCACCGGCGGGTACGCGAGCGTCGCGTCCAGGAAGAGATCGTACCGCTCGTGGAAGGCCGCCATCATCCGGCCGGCCCGGTGCATGGTGTTGCGCGCCCGCTGCAGGTCCGCCGCGGTGAGGATGCCGCCGAGCTGCACCAGCGCCCAGGTGGAGGGCTCGACGTCGTCCGCCGTCACGGGCTTGCCGGTCGCCCGGGCGATCTCGTCCATCTGCACCGTGGTGTTGGCCGCGACGTTCACCAGGTACGAGCGCACCAGCTCCTCGCGATCGAATTTGGGCGCGTCCTCGACGAGCTCGTGGCCCAGCTCCTGGCAGAGCTTCACCGCGTCCTGGACGGCAGCCTTGCAGTCCGGGTGCACGTGCTTGCCGTAGAGCGAGGCGGTGGAGAAGGCGATGCGCAGGCGGCCGGGCGGCGTGCCCACCTCCTGGAGGAAGGGCCGCGCGGGGGGAAGTACCGCATAGGGCGCGCCCAGGTCCGGCCCCTGGGTCGCATCGAGCATCGCGGCGCTGTCCCGCACGCTCCGGGTCAGCACGTGCTGCTGGACGAAGCCACCCCACCCCTCCCCCACGTCGGGGCCCAGTGGGTTGCGGGCGCGGGTCGGCTTGAGCCCGAAGAGGCCGCACGCGGACGCGGGGATGCGGATGGAGCCACCGCCATCGCCGCCGTGCGCCATGGGCACCACCCGGGCCGCCACGCACGCCGCCGAGCCTCCGCTGGAGCCGCCCGGCGTGTGCTCGGGGTTCCACGGGTTGCGCGTGGGCCCGTTGAGCACCGTCTCGGTGACACCGAGGATGCCCAGCTCGGGCGTGGCCGTCTTGCCCACGATGACGACGCCCGCGCGGCGGAAGCGCGCCATGAGCTCCGCGTCGTGGTCCGGGACGAAGCCCACCAGTGCCCGGCACCCGCCCGCGTAGGGCTCGTTCGCCAGATAGCCGTCCAGGTCCTTCACCAGGAAGGGCACCCCGGAGAAGGGCCCCTGGGGCAGCGGGCCCGCGGCGGCCTTGCGCGCCTGGTCGTACATCTTGTGGACCACGGCGTTGAGCTTCGGGTTGACGGCTTCGATGCGCGAGATGGCTTCTTCCACCAGCTCGATGGGTTGGAGCTCCTTCTCGCGGACCCGCTCGGCGAGCGCCGTGGCGTCGAGTGCGTCGTATCCCTGAATGGCCATGGGCCTGCTATCTAGCACCGCCATGGCGAAACCCCAGTACTGGCTGATCAAGAGCGAGCCCTCCGTCTACGCCTACGCCCAGCTGGAGAAGGACGGCAGGACGGAGTGGACGGGCGTGCGCAGCTTCGAGGCGCGCAACAACCTCCGGGCCATGAAGCCCGGGGACCTGTGCCTCTACTACCACTCGAACGAGGGCAAGGCCGTGGTGGCCGTGGCCCGCGTGCTCTCCGGGCCCACCGAGGACCCCACCGCCCCCGGCGAGGACTGGGCCTCCGTCGTGGTGGGCCCCGTGGCCGCCCTGAAGGAGCCCGTGACGCTCGCCACCGTCAAGGCCACCCGCGATTTGAAGGAGTTCCCCCTCATCACCCGGAGCCGCTTGAGCGTGGCCCCCGTGACGCCCGAGCACTTCCAGCGCATCCTGGAGCTGGGCGGGACGAAGCTGCCCAGGGCCCGCGCCTCCTGAGCCGGCCCGCTGTCGCGCAGGAAGCAGGTGCTCCCCGGGACCCACGCGCCTCCGCGTGCACCGCGCTACGGTGCTCGCATGGCTGATGGTCCCGCAGAGTCCGCTCCCCCGAGCTCCGATGCCGCCCTCGAGCCCTCGGATCCGCTCTCCGCGCTCAACATGGCCTTCCGCGAGGCCTATGCGTCCCGCCGGGATGCCATCCTCGCCAGCATGGGCCCGGTCATCGCCCAGATCGATGACCTGCTCATCCTCCGGCGCGGCGGGCAGCGCCTCGTCGGGCCCGCGCGCACCCGGCGCTACCACGAGCTCAAGGTGGTCGCCCACGTTCCCCTCGCCCTTCATGTGCTGCTCTCGGGCCGGCGTGGTGGGGTGGACCCGGCTACGCGGGAGCGGCTCGCTGGGATACAGCGGATCATCTCCGCCGCCCTGGAGGGTCTCGAGCGCCGTGGGTTCACCCAGGAGCAGAGCGCACGCCAGCGCCGCGTCCTCGAGGCCTCGGCCGCGATTCTCGAACAGGTGCTCTCCGCGGGCGGTGTCTCGGCCGAGGCGCTCTCCGCCTATACCCGCGCCCAGGTCCCCGACATCCTCCGCAATGCCGAGGACGCCGCCCGCGATCAGATCGAGACCATGCACGCCACCATCGAGGCCTGGAAACAGCAGATGACCCCGGAGGAGCTCGCCCGGCTTCGCGCCGTGGTCGCCGTGTCTCACACCGCTCGCCCCGGGAACGTGGCCCTTCAGTACTTCTCCGTCACCCTCGGCGAGACCTGGGAGGGCCGCTTCGACCAGGAGGACCTCCAGCCCGGCAAGCGTGTGCTGGCCTCCGAGACCTCCTTCGACGAGGGCGCCGCCTTCGCGCTCCTCGCCACCCACGTGCTCGATACCTCCGTGGGGTCCCGGTTCTTCGGCGAGGAGATCCGGCTCGAGCGGGATCTGCTCGCGGATGCCGCGGAACGGATCCTCGCACGGATGTTCCACAAGGACCCGGAGCCTCCGGCTACTCCCGATACACCGGCCCCCGGGTGACAGGTTCAACCCGGGGTCCGGATACCCTCACCCCGTCCCTCTCCCGGGGGGAGAGGGGAAATTGAGGGGAGATGGGCGTGGTGTGAACGGGGTTGGTGCGGACGATGGGTGCTGGAAATGGGCTCAGGCATTCGCCGAGTGCAGCTTCTGCTGCAACAGGTTCGCCCGGTTGCGCGCCGACAACAGTTGCTGACGCAGGGACTCGGCATCGCGCGACACGTCGATGAAGTCCTGCGCCTCCGCGTCGCTCGCCAGCTTCCCCGCTCCCTCCGCCACCTCCGTCATCCGCTCGTTCACCGCCTGCAACGAGGCGATGACCTCCTCCGTCTTCATCGCCTGCCCCTGCTGCGTCATCCCCGCCACCTGGTGCATCTGCGAGCTCAACGACGCCGCCTGCTGCCCCAGCTCGCCGAAACGCTCCATCAGCGTCTGGTACACCTTCGTGCGCTCCTGCAGCTCCAGCGCCCGCTCGTTCACCTCGGCCGCCAACGTCTGCTGCCGATCCCTCCACCCGTTCAGCACCCCCAGCAGCGTGCGCATGTGCCCCACCATCCGCTCGTCGCAGTCCGCCACCTGGGTCAGCAGCTTCCCCATCTTCTCCAGGTTCTTCTGCGACTTCATCGTCCCCGTGCGCACTTCCTCCGCCAGTGACTCGAACTTGCGCAGCTCCTCCTCGATGGACGCCGCGGCACTGACCAGCTCGGAGGACTCGGATTGCTGCCGCTTGCTCATACGTGTGCCACTCCAGAAGAAGGGACGTCTCTCGCGTCCTAGCAGATCTCACTTCCCGGAACCCGCCTGGACTGGTGCCGGCGCCAGCAACGTCACCTTCGGCCCCACGAACGTGTGCCGCTGCGATGCCGCCCAGTAGACAATCAGCAGGCCCAGCGCGCCCGCGAAGGTGTACCCCGCCAGCGCGTTGGGCGGCAGGATGAAGAGCACCATCACCACCGCGCTCCAGCCGAGCGCCACCCCGTTCACCAGCGGCGAGAAGCGTCCCAGGTCCCACGGTCCCCGGTGCGCCCACGCCCCGTTGCGCCTCGCCCGCCAGCCCACCCAGATGGGCAGCGCGTACGACGCATAGAGCGCCAGCGTGCTCAGTGCCACCATGGCCGCGTAGGCCCCGCTCCAGATCGCCACCCCGAAGGCCGCCGCCACCGACACCCAGATGGCCACATGCGGGCTGCGGAAGCGCGGAGACACCCGCGCCAGGTGCGTCGAGCCCGGCAATCCCCCGTCCCGCGCGAACGCGAACAGCATCCGCGAGTTGGACGTCACCGAGGACAGTCCGCAGAACCACATGGCCCCGATCGCGATCCACACCAGCGCCCCGCCCAACGCCGGCCCGAGCGACTCGCGCAGCACGTACAGGAAGGGGTTGGGCGCCGCGGCCGCCGCCGGCAGGTTTCCAATGGCCAGCGTCACCCCCACCAGCAGCGCGTAGCCCACCACCGCGCTCACCGCCACCGACAGGAAGATGCCCCAGGGCGCGTTGCGCGTCGGATCCACCGTCTCCTCCGACACGTGGGCGCTCGCGTCATAGCCGGTGAACGTCCACTGCGCCTGCAACAGGCCGATCAGGAAACCGTACGTGTAGACGTTGGGCTCGGAGGTGAAGCGGGTGAGCAGGAAGGCCGCGTCCTGCCGGGGCGCGAAGGCCACCAGCGCGCCGATCACCACCGCCACGCCCGCCACGTGGTACCAGGCCGACAGATTGTTGAGCAGCGCCACCGCGCGCACGCCCACGTGGTTGAGCACCGCGTGCGACAGCAGGATGGCCGCGTAGAGCGGCAGCACATAGCCCCGCTCCCGCGGCATCCCGAGCATGTCCGCCAGGAACTCCGCCAGCCCGAAGTCGATGCCCGCGGTGATGGCGAACTGGCCCATCGTGTTCAGCCACGCCGTGAAGAAGCCCACCCGCGGGCCGCCCAGCATCGCCGACCAGTGGTACAGCGCCCCCGCCGTGGGGAACGAGGAGGCGAGCTGCGCGAGGCTCGCCGCCACCGTCAGCGTCATCACCGCCACCAACGGCCACCCCACCGCCATGACGAACGGCCCGCCAAAGCGCAGGCCATGGCCATAGAGCGTCACCGCCCCGGTGAGGATGGAGATGATGGAGAAGGAGACGGCGAAGTTGGAGAAGCCACCCATGTCACGCAGCAGTTGCTGCGCGTACCCCAACCGCTGGAGCTGGGCCGCATCCGCGTCCAACTGGTGCTTCTTGTCGGCGTCCATGCCCGGCACCATGAACACTCGGCCGGGAGATGGAAGGGGACGCCGGTGCGGAGTGTGGGCTCGTCGGCACTCCGGGGAGGCGGACCTACCGCTTGCGCTCCTGGGGCTCCTGCCCGGGGGGCACGGGAGCGCCCGGCGGGCCACCCCGCGGATCCTCGATGCGCCGCAAGACGTGGACCCGGCGCGGGAAGCCTCCCATGCTCAGACTCCCCATCTCCGCCTCCAGCTTCTGCCAGTTGTCGGGGCCCAGCGCCTTCTTGATGGCCACCATCAGGCCCACCCGGTTCTGCCGCACCGCCGTCTCCGCCCGGCCCACCTTCTCCACCAGGTCCTTCACGCTCCCCTCGTTCGGGGCGGGCTGACGCAGCTCCTTCTCCAGCGCGAGCTGCGCCCGCTTGAGATCCGCCTCCAGGCCGATCAGTGCGTCATTGGCCTCGAAGCTCAGGTCCTGCACCTTCTGCACGAGGGTCTGCGGCAGGCCGATCCTCGCCGCCACCTCCGGCGGAATCCCGAAGGAGGGCGGCCCCATGGGGGGCTCGGGAGGCATCGGCGGCATCGGAGGCCGGGGCGGCATCGGCGCGGCGCCCGGCCCGTGCATCCGGACGCGCACGTCCTCCTCCTTGTCCTGCGCCAGCGAGGGGACCGCGGTGAGGACCACGAGGGCACACAGCAGCTTCTTCATCATGGCTCTGCTCCTTTGTTGCGCATGGCCCTCTCCCAGGGGGAGAGGGGAGATCACCGGGACACCTCGAGGACCGCGAGGGCCGTCTGGAAGGGCTCCGAGTCGAGCGCCGTGACATCCGGCGGGCGCACCCACGCGGCCAGCGCTCCGAAGGGCGCGTACGCCTCGTCCTCGACGCTCGGGTTGGTGCGCGTGTAGCCGTGCACCTCGTCGACCAGCACCTCGAGCGAGACGACCTCGCTCCCCTGCCCCACCGGTGCCTCGGCCACGGGCTCCCCGGCCCGCAGGGAGCCCTCGACGGGGCCTCCCACCACCGGCTCGTTCTCGACGCTCACCGGCGTCCGCACCCGGGGCGAGACAAGGAGCACCAGGGCCACCACGGCGGCCGTGGCGGTGCCGCTGGCCACCCTGCGGCGGCGATGCTGGCGGCGGCGTACCTCGCCGAGGATCGCCTCGCGAGGAATCCGGGCGGGGACCGGCGGGTCCGGCAGACGCAGCGAGTTGGCGGAGGCGTGGAGGCCGGCGAGCGCGCGGCACGCGGCGCACTGCTCCAGGTGGGCCTGGAAGCCGGGAGGCCTGGGCAGGCGCTCGTCCACGAGGGCCGCGGCGAAGTCCTGGCAGCTCATGGGGTGTCTCCTTGGAATTGGAGCGCGTCAGCGGCCTTGAGCTTCTGCAACGCGCGGTAGAGGTGGATGCGGACGGTGCCCCGGCCGATGTTCATGGCATCGGCGATGGCATCGAGGTCGAGCCCCTCCAGGTAACGCAGGGAGAAGGCCGTGGCCTGCTGGGCCGGGAGCGTGCGCAGGGCCCGGCCGAAGGCGCGCCAGCGCTCGGCACCGGCGAAGCGCTCCTCGGGTGAAGGCTGTGGAGCGGGCCCCAGGTCCAGCACCTCGCGCACCACGTTCCACACCCGGCGGCGGCGCAGCAGCCCCATGGCCCGCGAGACGAGGATGCGCCGCAGCCAGGCCGGACCGGCCTTCGGATCCTTCAGGGTGTGGCGCTTCTCGTAGGCATCGGCGAGGGCGGACTGGACCAGGTCCCTCGCCTCCTCCCCGTCCCAGACGAGCCGCCGCGCCAGGCGCAGGAGGGCCGCCTGCTCCCCCTCCACGAGCACGTCGAAGTCGAGGGGGCTGCCCCTCGCTTCCATCGGCGTCTCGTCCATGACGGCGGTGCCCTTCAAGGTTGGACCTCGTTGCCCGGTTTCCAGGAAGGAGGACGCACGAGGCGCCCGGGCGGCATACCGGTGGATTTTCCCCCTATTTTCCGGCCCCTCCGGGAGAATCCCCCGCACCATGGCCCCGTACGAGCTCCAACGAGTCCCCGCCTCGGAGACGCGCTACCTCCGCCACGTCGTGCTCCGCCCCCACCAGCGGCCCGAGGAGCTCATCTACCCGGGCGACGACGCCCCGGACACCGTCCACTTCGCGCTGTACGTGGGGGGCCAGCAGCATGGGGTGGCCTCGCTCTACCGCGAGCCCCGGCCGGGCACGAAGTCCACCACCGAGTGGCGCCTGCGCGGCATGGCGGTGCTCGCCTCCAACCAGGGCAGGGGCTACGGCGCGGCCCTGCTCCAGGCCTGCATCGATCACGCGGCGCGTCAGGGCGGCACCCGGCTGTGGTGCAACGCGCGCACGACGGCGTCCGGCTTCTACAAGCGGCTGGGCTTCAACGTGGAGGGGGCCGAGTTCGAGCTGCCCGGTATCGGCCCGCACTACCTCATGTGGCGCCCGCTCTGACTCAGCCCCCGGAGGCGCGCAGGAGCCGGCCCGCCAGCTGGGTGTACTGATCGCGCTTCTCGGTGTCGCCGAGGTGCGCCCAGACGTCCGCGAGGGACCTGGCCGCCTCGGTGAGCGCCGGGTACAGCTCCAGCGCCATCTCCAGCACGTGGCGCGCGTGCCGGTAGCGCGCCTTGCCCGTCAGCCCGATGCCCCGGGTGCGGTGCTTGCCGGACTCCGTCAGCAGCGCCTCGCCCAGGTTGGCGATCTCCACCGCCGCCGCCTCGCGCCAGGCCAGCTCGGTGTTGAGCTGCAGGGCCTCCTCCAGCAGCCCCCTCGCCGCCTCGGGCTCGTCCAGCTCCAGCTGGCAGATGGCCGCGTTGCGGTAGTGCTCGGCCGTCTCGGGGTCCAGGTCGATGGCGCGCTCGAAACACTTCAGCGCCTCGTGTGGACGGCCCAGACTCGTGAGCGAGGATCCCTTCGCGCTCAGCGCCAACACGTGGCTGGGATCCTGGGACAGCACGCGGTCGAACACCTTGAGCGCGGCCTCGTGGTTGCCGGACATCGAGTGGCTGACGCCCTCGTTGAATGCCGCTAACAGCGTGGACATATGGCCCCTTCTCGCCGGCCCGCTTGCCGGCCCGAGTTCCCGGTCCTTCAGTGTACAGCCGGGGACCCCGAGCGTGACAGGCCGGGGGGCTCGCCGAGAACCCGCAAACGAGAGGCGCTTCTCCACCTGTGGCCCGGGCCACACCGCACACCGGGCGCCCGGCTTCTCCGGGCGGAAAGCACATCTTCTGCACGGGCGCACCCCGCGCTGCGTCAGGGGCGAGGGCCCTTCTCCAGCACGAGCGAGGACTGCGAGAGCGACGGCGGCGTCAGTCGGCGGAATCGCGGCTGTCAGCGCGAGGCGCCGGGGTCCAGGAGGGCCGAGAAACCCGCGATGAAATCCGGGTAGCGGGGCCGCCAGCCCAGGGCCTTCAGCCGGGCATTGGAGATGGCCCGATCGCCCTGGAGGGACTCGTGCAGGGAAGCCAGGGGCACCGAGGGTGGAAGGGGCAGCCCCAGCCGGACGCACAGCCACTCGGCGGTCTCGGCCTGGGTCGCCGGACGGTCATCCGCCACGCACCAGGTGCCTCCCGGCTCGCCGCGCTCCAGCACCACGCGGATGGCCTCCACCAGGTCGTCCACGTGCACCCGGGAGATGCGGCCTCCCCCGCTCTCGGGGATGCGGAGCGTGCCGGTACGGATGCGCTCGTGCAGGCCCCGGCCGGGGCCGTAGATGCCCGCGATGCGCAGGCTGATTCCACCGAGCGGACGGTACGTCGCTTCCCCTTCGATGCGGCCCTGGGCCCTCGGGGAGGCCGAGTCGACGGGCGTGTCCTCGTCCACGTGTCCCCGCGCGCCGCCGTAGACCGCCGTGGAGGAGAGGTAGACGAGACGGGCGGGAGCCGTGCGCGCCAGGGACTCGGACAGGGAGGCGTCGAGCCCGGCCTCCGGCGGGATGGAGAGGACCACGTGGGCGCCTTGCGAGGACGCCACGGCTTCGTCCAGCGAGAGGAGCTGGACACCTTCGCGGGACAGCTCCTCCCGGCGAGCCGCGTCGCGCGTCACCGCCCGTACGGGACGTCCCCGCCGGGCCTCCTCGCGCGCCAGCCGCGTCAACGTATAGCCACATCCCAGCAGGTGGAGAGGAACCATGTCCGAGCCTCGAGCACGCGCGACACCGCCTCGAGCTTCGTCCCCGTGGCCCCGGCCCGTCTACCCCCCGCTCACCTGAAGCACTGCTGGCCAGCGCGCGGAGCCATGGTTGCAGCTCAGGAAAGCAGCCGGGCTTCTCTGGCCGTCCACAGCTGTCAGCGCGCCTCCCGGAGGGCCGTTACAGCCCCCGTGGGCTCATCGAGAAGCACGGAGTCTCCGATTCCGGAGGACCCCCGCGCTCGAGCGGCGAATCAAGGAGGCCCCCGCCCGGGGGAGGAGACCAGGAAGTCCCAGGCAACGTCACCGAAGTCACCCCCATTCCAAGGAATAGAGATGTTTCGATGCAGGCTCCGGCGGGGCCTGCTTTGGGTTCGGGTACCGTGCCAATGACTGCGCCAGGAGGCTCGCCGCTCGAAGTGCTCCTGCGGATGACGGAGCGGATGGAGCAGGCCGGGGAGCCCGAGCAGCGGCTGCAGGCAGCGCTCGGCTGTGCAATGGAGGCACTGGAGGGCTGCCTGGGAGCCCTGGTGCTGAAGGAGCCAGGAGGGCCCCTGCTGCGCGCCACCCGGGGGGAGCCCCGGGAGCGGTGCGCCCCGGAGCCGTACCTCTGCACCTGGATGGCGGCCCGGGCGATGGAGTCCGGACACCCGCTCGAGCTGGAGGAGGCCCGCCCGCACCTGCCGGGCGCCCTGCGGAGCACGAGCCTGGGCGCGCTCCTGGCCATCCCCTTCCACGTGGCGCCGGGCACCCTGCGCGGAGCCCTCTGTCTGGGGACCCGGGCCCCCCGGCGCTTCCGGCCCGAGGAGGTGATGCTGCTGCGGCTGATGGCGGAGCGGCTGGGGCTGGCCCTTGAGCAGGAGCGGCTGCAGGCCGGGCAACGCTACCTGCGGGCCATCTTCGACCAGGTGCCGGATGCCCTCCTCATCGCGGATGATGAGGCCCGGTACCTGGAGGCCAACCCGGCCGCTTGCGACATGCTCGGCATGCCGCTCCCCCAGCTGCTCGGCCGCACCGTCTTCGACCTCGCGGGGGTACCGCCGGAGCACACGAGCGGGCTCTGGCACCAATTCCTCGAGCAGGGCGCCCAGAAGGGTGAGTTCGAGCTGCGCGGCCAGGGAGGACGGCGGCTCTTCGTGGAGTACGCCGCCAAGGCCCACATCATCCCAGGACGCCACCTGTCGCTCCTGCGGGAGGTGACGCGGCGCAAGCGGGCCGAGATCCTCCTGGAGCTGCTGACGGAGGCGAGCGGGGTGCTGGTGGGCTCGCTGAGCCAGACGCAGGTGCTGGAGGCCGTGCCGCCCGTGGCGGTGAAGCAGCTCGGCTCCTTGTGCCTGCTGCGCCTGCTGGAGGAAGGGAGCCCCTGGCACATGGCCCTCTCGCCGCAGTCCCTGGAGCTCGAGGCCCTCCCGCCGGAGCTGCGGCACTACCAGCCGCCCGCCTCCTGGTGGGAGCCGGCCTTGCAGGCCCTGCGCTCGGGCCAGGTGCTGGAGGGACAGACGACGCCGCTGCGGGCGGCCGCGCGCATGGAGGACGCGCGGGTGGCCAGGTGGTTGCTCGGCCTCGAGCCGTACGCCTACCTCGTGGTCCCGATCATGGCGCGCCAGCGGCTGTCGGGGGTGCTCGTGCTCGTCTCCACCCGCCCGGGCTTCCGCTACGAGGAGGAGGAGCGGGTGGCGGCCCTGGAGCTGGCACGGTTGACGGCGCTGGCGCTCGAGAGCGCCCGCCTGCACGAGCAGGCCCGCGACGCGCTCCGGCTCCGGCAGGAGATGATGGCCATGGTCACGCATGATCTGCGCAACCCGCTCAATGCCCTCCTGCTGCGCTCGATCTCCATGGAGCGCAAGGCCTCCAAGGCGGGGGACACCACCACGCAGGCGGACGCCAAGGCCCTCCAGCACATGGCGCGCCACATGGAGCACCTGCTCATGGACATGGTGGACATGGTCGTCATCGAGACGGGAAAGCTGTCCCTCGAGCTTCAACCCCAGTCCGTGGGCGAGCTGCTGAACGAGGCGATGGAGCTGGCCGAGCCGCTGGGAAGGCAGCGCGGGGTGGAGGTGGAGCTGCGGCCCCTGGAGGGCAGCCCCCAGGTGAGGTGCGACCGCCAGCGCATCCTCCAGGTGCTCTCCAACCTGCTGTGCAACGCGCTGAAGTTCACCCCGGCCGGTGGCCGGGTCGTGCTCAGCACCTTCCCCCGGGACGGCCAGTTCGTCTTCTCGGTGAGCGATACCGGGCCCGGGCTCAAGCCCGAGCAGCTGCCCCATGTCTTCGACCGGTACTGGCGGGCCGCCGAGGCCCGGGGCACCACCGGGCTGGGGCTGGGGCTGGCCATCGTCAAGGGCATCATCCAGGGACACGGCGGCAGGGTGTGGGTCGAGAGCCAGCCAGGGCATGGCAGCACCTTCCTCTTCGCCCTCCCGTTGCCGTCCTGAGACGCGCTCCAGGGTGTTCTAAATCGGATGTTTGTGGGGGCACCTCCCTGGCGCCGCCGTGCCGCCGGAGCACCGCGACGTGGCAGCGTTCACTTCGATGCTCGCAGATGACACCGCGCTCCAGGCCCCGCTCCGAGTCAAGCGGAGGATCTTCTTCGTCTCCGCGAGCATGATCCTGGCGATCCCCCTCGTGCGCCTCCTGATCACCGGTACCGTGCTCCCCGAGCTGGCGCTCGTGCAGCTGCTCTGGGGACTGAGCTACCTGCTGCTCGGAGCAGGTGTGGGCAGGGGACTACTGGCCCCCTGGCTCGCGGGCACCGTGGCCGCGATGGTGTGCGTCCCCGCGGTCTCGGCGCTCATCCATTTCACCGGCGGACCGGCGAGCCCCTTCTTCGTGGCGATCGTCTGTGCGCCCCTCATCATCGCGCTGTTCGCCCCGGACTCCCGCCTGCCGACGCTGGTGTCCTACGTGGGCATGCTGGGCGCGGTGGCGGTGTTGAACGTCCTGGCGGGAGTCCCTCCGCGCGCCTGGCTGCACCAGGTCGTCGTGTTTGGCTGCGTCGGGGCCTTCGGCCTCTACGGCGGGCGCACCTACCGGCGGCTCCGGGAAGCGGAGAAGGTGGCGCAGGAGCAGCGGCTGAAGGCATTGGAGCAGCTGGCCGTGAGCGAGCGCCTCCGGCTCCGCGCCGAGCGCGAGCGTTCCGAGGTGGAGCGGCTGGTGCTGGTGGGTCAGCTCGCCTCCGGGGTGGCGCATGAGGTGAACAATCCCCTCGCCTTCGTGAAGTCCAACCTGCACTACCTCGAGCGGGAGCTGCTGGACGCGGAGGGCTACGAGAACAAGGCGGAGCTGCGCGAGCTGCTGGACGAGACGCGGCAGGGCGTCCTGCGCATCCAGCAGATCGTCACGGATCTCCGGCGCTTCTCCCGGGAGGGCCACACGTCCAGCGAGCCGGGCTCGCCGCTGGAGGCCATCGAGGAGGCCCGGCGGCTGGCGTCGGTGCGCCTGCGCAGCCTGGGCGCGGTGGAGGTGGACGCCACGCCGAGCCTGCCCGAGGTGGGGCTGGGGCAGCGGCACCTGGTGCAGGTGCTGGTGAACCTGCTGCTGAACGCGGCGGACGCGGTGGAGGAAGCAGTGCCTCCCCGCCGGGCCCGCATCGTCGTCCGGGCCAGACCGACGGACGGCGGGGTACGGCTGGAGGTGGAGGACAACGGCACGGGAATTCCGCCCGAGGCGCTGCCGCGGCTCTTCGAGCCCTTCTTCACCACCAAACCGCCCGGAAAGGGCACCGGGCTGGGGCTGGCGCTCTGCCACGAGTACGTCAGCCGCACCGGGGGGACGCTCACCGCGGAGAACCGGCCCGAGGGAGGCGCTCGCTTCGTGCTGACACTGAAGGAAGTGGCCGAGACCGCCTCGGCGGCGTGAGCACCCAGGGACAACCTAACGTAGCCGTACCTTCAGGTGCTCCTCAGCCGCATTGGTCCGCCCCAGGAGGTTATCGAGCAGGCGTTCCTCGATGGAGTCCTGTTCCCAGACTGCGGCCCGCTCGAGGCCCACACATTCCTGGGGTTCGGCGGCCCTGCTGTGACCAGCCGTGTCGAAGATCGTGCAGCGGCGGAAGTCTCCCACGTCCTGCATGAATCGGACGAGCGGCCGACACAGGTGCTCCTCGAGCGCTCTCCACCCGATGAGTTCCCACGCATCCAGGGCCAGGTGGCGGACAGCCGTCTTGAAGAGCACGGGTCTCGTGCCGATCCCGTCCAGATCAGAATCCGGACTCATCGTTCTGTGTTGATAGAAGGCCACATAAGGGGATTCGAGCAGCCTTCCGTACCCGAAGGAGCCATCGGCGAGGGCCATTCTCACGAAAGACCCTGGCTTGTGTCCTGGCTGAGGCATGAGGGGCCTCCTGGTTCTGGCCCCCATCGCGGGACCTCGACTCGAAGCTACAGGTAGCTCGAGGGCACCGTCGAGACTGCTGGCGGCGAGCGCCTGGCGCCAGGTGCCCGTCCAGCCTCGGCGGGCAGTGCCCTCATCCCGCCCCCCCCTGCACACAGCGGGAGACCTCGGGCGGCAGGGGTGGTACAAGCCCGCTCCATCGTGAGCACCTCTACCGAGAACATTCCGACTTTCGAACAACTGGGCCTCGGGTCCGCCCTCGTGGAGGCACTCAGCGGCCTTGGTTACGAGGAACCCACCCCCATCCAGCGCGCCGCCCTCCCGCCCCTCCTCGCGGGCAAGGATCTGCTCGGCATCGCCGCCACCGGCACCGGCAAGACGGCCGCATTCTCCCTGCCGCTCCTCCAGAGGATTACCCCCGGCAAGCTCGCGGCCTTCTCCACCTCCGCGCTCGTGCTCGTCCCCACCCGCGAGCTCGCCATGCAGGTGGCCGAGGCCATCCACCGCTACGGCCAGAAGCTCGGCGTCACCGTGCTCCCCCTCTACGGCGGCCAGCCCATCGGCCAGCAGCTGCGCGTGCTCAAGCGCGGCGTGGACGTCATCGTCGCCACCCCCGGCCGCGCCCTGGATCACCTCAAGCGCCAGTCCCTCCTGCTCGACTCCGTGCGCACCGTCGTGCTCGACGAGGCCGACGAGATGCTCGACATGGGCTTCGCCGAGGACCTCGAGGCCATCCTCGAGGCCACCCCCGAGGGGCACCAGACCGCCCTCTTCTCCGCCACCCTGCCCCCCCGCATCGCCTCCATCGCCGAGCGCCACCTGCACCAGCCCGTGCACGTGCGCATCGCGAAGGAGAAGCTGGCCCCCGGGACCGGCCCCCGCGTGCGCCAGACGGCCTACATCGTCCCGCGCGCCTTCAAGGCCGCCACGCTCGGACGCGTGCTCGATGTGGAGGCCCCCACCGCCGCCATCGTCTTCTGCCGCACCCGCACCGAGGTGGATGAGCTCACCGTCTCCCTCAACGGCCACGGCTGGCGCGCCCAGGCCCTCCATGGCGGCATGGATCAGGCCCAGCGCGACCGCGTCCTCAAGCAGTTCAAGACGCACGCCGTGGATCTGCTGATCGCCACCGACGTGGCCGCTCGTGGACTGGACATCGAGAAGCTGTCCCACGTCGTCAACTACGACGTGCCCAATGCCCCCGAGGCCTATGTGCACCGCATCGGCCGCACCGGCCGCGCCGGGCGCGAGGGCGTCGCCATCACCCTCGCCGAGCCTCGCGAGCACCGGCTGCTGCGCAACATCGAGAAGCTCACCGGCCAGAAGATCGAAATCGCCACCGTGCCCA
This sequence comes from Archangium sp., assembly GCF_057119385.1. NCBI lineage: Bacteria > Pseudomonadati > Myxococcota > Myxococcia > Myxococcales > Archangiaceae > Archangium > Archangium sp. Next base: position 60,580 of record NZ_DBNGVP010000043.1, read on the forward strand.
CCGTGGCCGATCTGCGCGCCCGCCGCCTCGAGCTGGTGCGCGCCTCCCTGCGCGAGGCCCTCGTGGCCGGCGAGCTCGACTCCTACCGCTCCGTGGTGGAGAGCCTCGGCTCCGAGTTCGACCTGGTGGATGTGGCCGCCGCCGCCGTGAAGCTCATCCACGACGCGCAGGCCGAGGGCCGCGACGAGGCCGAGCAGGACATCCCCGCGCTGCCCCCGCCCTCGGAGAAGCCCCCCAAGCCCGGCAAGAACGCCCGGGCCGCGGCCCGCCCCGGGTTCGGCGATCGGCCGGGTCCGGGTCCCAAGGGGCCCAAGGGTGACAAGCGGCGCGCGGGCCCTCCGTCGCAGGACTTCGACATGGCCCGGCTGTTCATCGGCGTGGGACGGCAGGCCGGGGTCCGGCCCGCGGACCTCGTCGGTGCCATCGCCGGTGAGGCCGGCGTCGAGGGCCGGCGCATCGGCGCCATCGAGATCGGTGACAACTACTCCCTCGTCGAGGTGCCCGAGCCCCTCGCCGAGCAGATCATCACCGCGCTCCGTCAGGCCACCCTGCGCGGCAAGAAGGTCCAGGTCCGCCGGGACAAGGGCTGACCTGAGACGGAAAAAGCCCCATGCGCCAGAGTGGTGGCACATGGGGCTCAATTCAAGGGCCTGTATACCCTCACCCCGTCCCTCTCCCAGAGGGAGAGGGGTGGTGGCTCAGAACTCGGCCGAGGCCCTCGGGTCCACGATGCCGCATTCCTTGATCTTGTAGAGCAGCGCCTTGTAGCTGATGCGCAGCTTGCTCGCCGCCCGGCGCTTGTTCCACGCCGTGCGCTGCAGCATCGCCAGGATCGCCTCCCGCTCCGCCAGCATCGCCGCCCGCTTGCCGATGTCCTTCAGCGACATCTCCCCTTCCGGCACCGTCGGCGGCGGAGGCGGCGGCTGCGGCACGTCGAACGGATTCGCGTACTTCGGCTGCGCCACCACCTGGTTCACCGGCACCTCCGCCGCGGGCACCGCCCCGCGCGCCGACATCTCCAGCACCTGCACCGCTCCGCCCGGACCCGCCACCGGCACCGGAACCGCCGCCACCGGCACCGGCGTCCGCATCGTCGGCGCGGGCGGCTCCACGTCCCCGTCTCCCGCGTACGACGTCGGCAGCGACGGCGCACTCGCCGGCGTACGGCCTCCCGAGCGCAGCTCGTCCAGCACCAGCGTCGGATCCTTCAGCACGCACAGCCGGCGCACCATGTTCTCCAGCTCGCGCACGTTGCCCGGCCACTCGTACTCCGTGAAGGCCCTCAGCACCTCGGGCGGCAGCTCCGCCACCCCGCTCATGTACTGGCGCCCGTACTTCTTCAGGAAGTGGTCCGTCAGCGGCACCACGTCCTCCGGCCGCTCGCGCAGCGCCGGCAGCCGGATCGCCACCACGTTCAGGCGGTAGAAGAGATCCTCGCGGAAGTTGCCCAGCTCGATCTCCCGCTCCAGCTCCCGGTTCGTCGCCACCACCACGCGGCTGTCCACCCGGACGCTCTTCTTGCCGCCCACCCGGAAGAACTCCTCGTCCTGCAACACCTGCAGCAGCTTGGCCTGCAGGCGGATCGCCATCTCGCCGATCTCGTCCAGGAAGATGGTGCCCTGGTCCGCCAGCTCGAACTTGCCCGGCTTCTCCGCCGTGGCGCCCGTGAAGGCGCCGCGCTCGTGGCCGAAGAGCTCGCTCTCCAGCAGCTCGCCCGGAAGCGCCGCGCAGTTCACCTTGATGAACGGCCGGTTGCGCCGGTTGCTGCGCGCGTGGACCTCGCGGGCAATCACCTCCTTGCCCGTCCCGGACTCGCCCAGCAGCAGCACCGGCACGTCCGTGTCCGCGATGCGCTCCACCAGCGCGCGCACCTTGCGCATGGCCGGCGAGTGCGAGATGAGGATCCGCTCACCGCTCGCCTCCTCGCGCGACGCCCCCGCCGCCGCCGCCTGGGCCGCCGCGGCCTGACGCGCCGGCATGCGGCTGCCGAGCGCCCGGCTCATCGCGTCCTCGAGCTCGTCACTGCTGAAGGGTTTGGACAGGTAGTCGCTGGCGCCCATCTTCATGGCGCGCATCGCGTCCTCCGCGCCCGAGAGCGCCGAGAGCACGATGACGGGTGCACCGCCGCCGGAGGCCCGGTAGCGCCGCAGCACCTCCAGGCCACTCATCTCCGGCATCATCACGTCCAGCAGCACCACGTCGAACGAGCCACCGGAGAGCATCTCCAGCGCCTGGGAGCCACTCGACGCGCAGCGCACCTGGTACCCCGAGCTGCCCAGCAGCTCGCCGAGGAACGTCCTCACCTGCTCCTCGTCGTCCACCACCAGCACCGCGATCCGATCCATCCCCTCGCCTCCCCTCACCCTGTCCATCTCGATTCACTCCGTGGGACGCCCACCGCCGGGCTCATCCCTCGCTCAGACCGTCAGTCCCATTCCGGTGCCGCTCCGGCGCTCCTCGCGCGCCCTGCGCAGCGACTGCAGCGCCTGGGTCAGCAGTTGCACCGGCGATCCCATCACGTCCGGGTAGCTCACCGCCCCCAACGCCAACGAGGGGCGCAGCACCTTGCCCTCCACCTGCAGCCGCGCCAGGGCGAAGCGCTCGCCCACGCGCGCCATCACGTCCGGCACGCCCTCCGCCGGTGTCCCCGGCAGCAGCACCGCGAACTCGTCCTCGCCCACGCGCGCCACCACGTCCGCCTCGCGCACCGTCTGGCCGAACACCACCGCGCAGTACACGAGCAGGCGCTCGGCCAGGCCCCTGCCGGACTCCTTGCGCAGGGCGCGGAAGTCGTCGAGCGCCCCCGCCACCACCGAGAAGCTGCCGCCGAAGCGCTCGATGCGCCGCGTCTCCAGGGCCATGAGCTCCAGCAGGAAGGTGCGGTTGTAGAGCCCGGTGAGCGGATCATGAATGGCCGCCGAGCCCGCGTCCTCCGGCAGCATCGCCCGGCGCACGGAGGCCTTGAGGCGCAGCTGGGCGCGCAGGCGCAGCACCAGCTCCTCGCCCGAGCCACTGCGCGGCACGATGTCCACGCACAGCCCCTTCTCCAGGCAGTGCCGCCAGGTGTCCGGCTCGCCCGCGTCCACCAGGTACAGCATGGGGACCGCGCCCCGGCCCATCTGCCGCAGCCGCCGCGCCACCGACACCGCCGCGTAGTCCGGGGCCTGCGCCGCCAGCACCACCGCGTCCGGCCGGATGGCCTCGAACAGCGGCCCCGCCGCGTCGAAGCGCGTCACCGGCACCACCCGAAAGCCCGCCTCACCCAGCACCACCCTCGTGCGCTCCAGGTCTCCCGCCCTCGGCTCCACCACCAACACCGTCAGTGGCTGATCCGCCCTTTTGTGCTTGCTCCTCAACGCCACCGTGTCCCCCGTCCGGCCAGAACCTTTTTCCCCATCGTTCCTCCGGCGTTCTCCCCAGGTTTACAGCCCTACCCGCCGCCGCCCCTTCGCATCCCCCTGTTTTTCCTGAGGGTGGGAAGGGAGTTACTCCCCATGCTCCCTGGAATGAGCAACCGGCGTGCCATGGAGTGCCCTCCGGAGGCACGCCTCGACCTCGGATTCCTCCAGCCGGAGCTTGAAGGTGTCCCGGCCGTCGATGATGACCACGGGGATGTCGTAGCGGTACGCCGCGAAGGTGGCGGGATCGGCGCGAATGTCCTCCTCCACCAGGTCGAAGGGGATGCGCTCGCGGACCCGCTCCAGGACTTCCTTCGCCTGGTCGCAGAGGCAACAGTTCGGTTTCGAGTAGAGTCGGACAATCATTCGGCAGAAGGATGTGACGTCATGCGCGGCCTGTCAGGTGACTTCTCGACGATGCCGTTGAGGGATCTGGTCGCCTACCTCGGCGGCCGGCGGCTCACGGGCACGCTGCGGGTCATGCGGGCGGGCGTGCGCAAGCTCATCCTCGTGCGGGCCGGACAGGTGATCAGCGCCAGCTCCAACCAGCCGCGCGAGTTCCTCGGCCAGTTCCTCATCAACATGGGGCACCTGAGCGAGGAGCAGTTCAGCAAGGCCTACGCCACCCAGCGCGAGACGCAGGTGCCGCTGGGGAAGATCATCGTCATGACGGGGCTGGTACCCGAGCCGACGGTGCGCGCCACGCTCTCCCTGAAGTTCCGCGAGACGCTGCTGGACATGTTCCGCTGGGAGGAAGGCGAGTTCTCCTTCGACACGGGGGCGGTGGCGGAGGTGGAGGGCGTGGACACGCGGGTGGACCTGGCGGAGGTGCGCCGCGAGGGCGACTTCCGCGAGACGGCCTGGCAGTCCATCCGGGCGGCGTTCCCCTCGGGCAACCTGTACCTGACGGTGGACGAGGGCCGGCTGCCGGAGCCGCCCCGGCCGGGCACCCTGGACGCGAAGCTGGTGAAGCGCATCCGCGAGGGGCTGACCATCGACGAGATGGCCAAGGTGCTGCACGCCTCGGACTTCCTGGTGTACCAGCGGCTGTACGCGCTCCACCGGCTGGAGGCGGTGAAGGTGTCGGCCACGCCGCCGCCGGGACGCCAGCGGCCCGCGCCCTCGGAGGAGGAGGACGAGGCGCAGGTGGTGGACATGGAGGTGATCGGCACCGAGTCCCCCACGAGCGAGGTCATCCAGGCGGCGCAGTCCTACCTGGAGAACGGCAACTTCCGGGACGGCGAGGCGCTGGCGCGCCGGGCGCACGAGATGGAGCCCACGCCGGAGACGGAGGCGCTGCTGCGCTCGGCGGAGGCCGCGCTGGTGGGCGCGCTGCGCCGGGAGATGCTGGACAAGCCCCAGGTGCCCTCGCTGCTGATGTCCGCGGCGCAGCTCAAGACGCTTCAGCTGAGCACCCCCGAGCGCTACCTGCTGTCGCGCATCGACGGCAAGCGAGACCTCGGCGCCATCATCTCCATGTCCCCGCTCAAGGAACTGGAGGCGCTGAAGTACTTCCAGTCCTTCGTGGACGGCGGACTGGTGAAGCTCACCCCGCGCTGAACCGTCGCACCGGTCAGAACGGTGCCGGCCGCTCGAAGGAGACGGGCCGGCCCGTCTCCGGGTGCAGGAACGAGAGCGACTCCGCGTGCAGATGCAGGCGGACGTCCTCGTGGCCGTAGAGGCGATCCCCGACGATGGGGGCGCCGAGCCCGAGCGGATGCGCCGCGTGGACGCGCAGCTGGTGGGTCCTCCCGGTGAGGGGGAAGAAGGCCACCCGGGTGCGCTGTCCGCGCCGCTCGAGCACCCGCCACCGCGTCACCGCGGGCTTGCCGTGCACGGGGTCGTGGATCTGCCGGGGCCGGTCATCGAGGTCGACGCGCATGGGGAAGTCGATGGTGCCCTCCTCTTCCCGGACGAGCCCCTCGACCCAGGCCACGTAGCGCTTGTGGATCTCCCGCTGGGCGAACTGCCGTTGCAGGGCCGCGTGCGTCCGGGAGTCGAGCGCCGCGACGAGCAGACCCGAGGTGTCCAGGTCGAGCCGGTGCACGAGCAGCGGGCCCGTCGCATGCGGGTAGCGGGCCCGGAGCCGGGCGAGCACCGAGTCCGTCACCGAGGTGTCCCTCGCGGGCACGGAGAGCAGGCCCTCGGGCTTGTCGACCACGACGATCCAGGCGTCCTCGAAGACGACGGACAGGCCTTCGGTCACGGCGGGCGGTGGCGCGAAGATCCTCGGGGGGTCGACGCGCAGGCCCTCCAGCATGAAGGGAAGCAGGGGCGCGCACTTGTCGCGGCAGGCCGCGTAGAACGCCCCGGCGGCACGGCCCCCCGAGGGCGGTGGCGTCCCCCACCAGAACTCGGCGAGGGCCAGCGGGCGCAGGCCGTGCGCGAAGGCATGGGCGAGGAGCTTCGGGGCCGCGCAATCGGCGGCACCCGAGGGCGGCTCCGCGGGGGCGTACAGGGCCCGGAGTGGACGGCGCTCGCCCCGGGCATTGGGCACCCCATAGGTGTCGTGGAGCCGCTTCATGATCGCGCGGCAGACGATCCACCGCAGACGGTCGAGGGCCCGCAGGCGACGCTCCAGCCGCGACAACCTGGGCTCGATGGCCAGGCGTTCGGCCTCCTGGGCCGCGTCCATCCGGCGCTTCTCGGCCTTGTCGCCCCGGCTCTCCTGATCGAGCGCGTGGAGGGCCGCGCGCTTCTCCTCCGCCGTGAGTGATGCCGAGGACTCCAGCTCGGCCCGGCGCGTGTGGCGCCGCCGCTTCTTCTCCTCGTGCCGGGCGCGCAGCTCCGCGCGGTCCGAGGCATGGCGCGCCTGCTGCGCTTCATGGGTGGCCCGGAGCCCCACGAGCTCCGGCGAGGTCCTCATCTCCTCGGCGCGGGCGAGCAGTGCCTTCACCACGGCCTCACCCGCGGGCTCCACCCGCTCGCGAGCCTCACGGTCGAAGAGCGGCGGGACGAAGCCCGGAACCTCCCATCGCCCGGCGAGCATGCCGGAGAAGGAGCGGAGGAATCCGATGCGTCCATCGGGTGCCCGCACGACCAGCACGCCGAACATCTTGCCGCCCTCGGGACCGTCGAGCAGCGAGGCCGGAATCCCCGGGGCGACGAAGCCCGCCCGGAACTCCGCCTGCAACAACTCCGCGGCCCGGCGCGCCAGGGCGTGGGGCCCGAGCTCGTCGAAGGGGCTCGGGAAGGACCCGGCGACGGCGTCAGGGGCGGGCTGCGGCTCGAAGGGTGTGACCCACGTCTCCACGGATCTCCCGTAGCACGAACCGCTCAGCGATCCACGTCGTTGAGCTCGTTGTAGGGCTCTCCCGGGGCGATGCGGGTGCCATCGGCGGCCACTCGCTCCACCGTGGCGATGGACCAGCAGTCTGGCGTGGCGTCATCGTCGATGTTGGCCGCCGCGGCGCCGATGAACACACCCGGGCCGGACCCATCTGCCGGGAGCGTGACTCCCAGGCCCGCGGGCGTCCCATCCGGCAGCGTCGCGAGCGTGAGCGGACAGCCCGTCTGGGCGAAGGTCTCGAAGGTGCCCCGGAACCTCGGGCTCCCCGGGTCGGCGGGGATGATCTGGTAGGCCATCGTCCTCGACCAGCCCGCCTTGGACCTGGCGGCCTGGCGCTCCCTGTGCGTCAGCACACGCCCTCGGGGGGCCGAGAAATACGTGTACCGGTTCCCCAGTTCCGGCTCGAACCCCATCTGGTTCATGTCCTCCGAGAAGGCCTCGAACTCCTGAACCCAGGCCCGCTCGGTGATGTACAGGGCCTTCAGGTTCGCCTTCGCCTCGTTCACGGGGGCACAGCAATGGTGCCCGGGCAGCAAGCGCGCCACGAGCCGCATCCCCACGACGCCCGTGACGCCGATGAAGGCCAGGACCCCGAGGGACAGCAAAAACCACTGCAGGACGTGAGGTGACCGCGCGGAACCCGGCTCCATGGAGTGCCCCCCTCTGCGGATGGAGACACCGTAGCCGGTCGCGGGTTCCCGCGCTCGGGGACGACCCTCACCCCTACCCTCTCCAGGGGGAGAGGGAGCTCAGGGCCGCGTCATCGCCGCCTTGCTGCCCGGCTCGGCGTGAGCGCCGGCCACCGGCTCGGAGGAGGCTTCCTCTTCCTCGGACTCCTCGTCCGCGGGAGCCTGCTCCTGCGGCTCCTCGTCCTTCGCGGGAGCCACGAGGGAACCCGGAGGCAGGCGCGCCAGCCCCAGGCGCATGGCCTCGCGGCCGAGCCACGTGGCCCGGATGTGCCAGATGGGCTCGTTGACGATGACCGCCGCCACCGCCACCTTCGGGTTGTCCTTGGGCGCGAAGCCCACGAACCACGAGTAGTCGCGGAAGGGATTGCGGTCCGCCAGCGTGCCCGTCTTGCCCACCGCGCCCGGCACGCCCATGCCCCGCTCGCGGAACGTCCGGCGCGCCGTGCCCTTCGTCACCGTCGCCTCCATCAGCGTCGTCAGGGCATGCGCCACCTCGGGAGACAGCACCTGCTCGGCGGGCTTGTGGGCCTGGGCGTCCGCGCCGGTGTCGAAGAGGACGGGGTCCTTCCACACACCGCCGTTGGCCGCCACGGACGCCAGCAGCGCGCCATGCAGCGGCGAGAGGTACACGTCCCCGAAGCCCGCGCCCGTCTGGGCGAAGCGGAACTCGTCCTCGTCCGGCACGGCGGCGAGCGACACGTCCGTGGGCACCGGGAAGGACAGCTCCCGGTTGAAGTGGAAACGGGCCGCCGCGTGCTTGAGCGCCTTGGGCGACAGGTAGCGCTGCGTCAGCTTGGCGAAGATGACGTTGGCGCTCTTGCCCATGGCGTCGGCCAGCGAGTGGCACTGGCCATCCCGCGCGCTGTCCTGCAGCAGCTTCTCGGAGAGCCGCCGCTTGCCGCCGTGGAAGCACGTCTCGTCCGCGGGCGTCACCCCGGCCTCCAGCAGCGCGGCGCCGGTGACGATCTTGAAGATGCTGGCCGCGGGGAACACCGCGCGCGTGGCCAGGCCGCGCAGCCCCGGCTGGGCCCGCGAGTGCTCGGCCATGGCGAGCACGCGGCCCGTGGAGGGCTCCAGCACCACCACCGCCCCATAGGGCACCCGGTACTGCGAGAGGATGCCGGTGAGCTGCGACTGGAGGACCGGGTCGATGGTCAGCGGCACGTCGCCCTGGGGCCCCGGCACCACCAGACGCCCCTGCGCGTCCTTCTTGGCGCGGGCGAGCACGTCCTGCTTCGCCGTCAGGGAGCGCAGGCGGGTGATGGGCGGATCCGACTCCCGCGAGGGCACCGGCACGGGCGGGACGAGCCCCAGCGGCTCCCCGCTCCCGTCGCCGTCCTTGGCTCCGGCGGCGCTCGCCTCCGCCTGACTGGCCTCCGGGGAGGCGGTCTCGGCCACCGGCGCGGTGCCCTCCTCCACGGGGCGGCCATCATCCGCACCGACGAGCAGGAGGAACAGGGGGAGGAGCAGCGTGGCGGGGAGGGCCCGGGGGAGCGTCATGCAGAACCGTCGCGCGAGAGGAGGTGGGGGGGTGGGCATGGTACCCGCCCTTGCGGAGACGTCCATTCCGCCGCGGATGTTCCCCTGGAGAGCGAGAATCCTGGCGAGCCCTTTCTGGGCCCGGTAGGGTTCACCCGCCTTGAACGTCTTGAATGAGACTGCAGTGATCTGGAGCGCCGAGTGCCGCCGCACGCTCCGCAGCGCCCGTGTGCTGGCGCTGCTGGCGCTCTACAGCCTGTTCTCCATGCTGGTGCTGCTGGTGGTGGGCGGCATCACCCGGGCGCTGCGTGAGCAACTGGACATGCAGATCGCCCAGGCCGGTGCGAACGCCGCGGCGGCCGACCAGGTGACCGCGGAGTTCCGCAAGGGCTTCCTCGGGTTCCTGGTGGGAGGCGACCAGGCCGTGATGGAGGCCCTGTCGCAGGTGCCGCTGGTGGTGGTGGTGGTCTTCAAGGCCACCCTCTTCTTCCTGCCGCTCTACGTGGCGATCATGGGCTTCGATCAGGTGAGCGGCGAGGTGGGCCCGCGCTCCATCCGCTACCTCACCGTGCGAGCCCGGCGCCTGTCGCTGCTGCTGGGCAGGTTCCTGTCGCAGGCCACGGTGCTGTTGGGGCTGGTGCTCATCATCGACGCGGGCATCTTCGTCTACGCCTGGCTCACCACGCCGGACTTCACCTTCGGGTCCTTCACGTTCAACCTGCTGAAGTTCTGGCTGGCGGCGATGGTGTTCTCGCTCTCGTACCTGGCGCTCACCACGCTGTGCTCCAGCCTGTTCCGCGCGCCGGCGCTGAGCCTCGTGGTCAACATCTTCGTGCTCTTCGGCTTCTGGCTGGTGAACCTGATCGGCGGCTTCGCCGAGAAGGACAGCCCGGTGGCGTACGTGCGCTACCTGTCGCCGTCGCACTACGCCAATGGCCTGCTGCACCCGGGGCTCGCCGAGTTCGCGGTGAGCGGCCTGGCCTATGTCTTCTTCACGCTGCTGTTCCTCGGCGGCGCCATCGTCATCCTGCGGGAGAGGGACCTGTGAGCGAGCGCGCCATCGAGATCGTCGAGGTCACCCGGCGTTTCGGAGCCAAGGTGGCGGTGGACGGGGTGAGCCTGTCCGTCAACCGGGGCGAGGTGTACGGGCTGATCGGCCCCAACGGCGCGGGGAAGACGACCACCTTCTCCATGATGTGCGGCTACCTGCGCCCCAGCAGCGGCACGCTGCGGGTGATGGGGGTGGACCCCCGCGAGGACGGTGCCCTCAAGGGGAAGATCGGCGTGCTGCCCCAGGACGCCATCCTGCCCGGAGGCTGGAAGGTGGGGCCCCTGCTCACGTACTGGGCCCAGTTGAGCGGCGTGGCCAACCCCGAGCAGGAGGCGCGCACGTGCCTCGAGCGGGTGGGCCTCATCGAGGCGTGGGGCGTGGAGACGCACGCGCTGTCGCATGGCATGGCCAAGCGCACGGCCCTGGCACAGGCGCTGATGGGCCGTCCGCCGCTGGTGCTGCTCGACGAGCCCACCGCCGGGTTGGATCCGCGCATCGCCAACCAGGTGCGTCAGGTCATCCGCGACCTGAAGGACCAGCACACCACGGTGGTGGTCTCCAGCCACAACCTCCAGGAGCTGGAGCAGCTGTGCGACGCGGCGGCCATCCTCGACAAGGGCAGGCTGGCGCAGGCCGGCACCATGGCCGAGCTCACCGGCCAGTCCGCCGAGTTCCGCGTCCAGGTGGCCCGCGGCACCGTCATCGTCCCGGAGCTCGAGGCCCTGCCCGGCGTCACCTCTGCGCGCATGGAGGGCGAGACGCTGCTGCACGTCCGCTTCGACGGCCAGGGCCACAAGCCCGAGGAGGTCATCAGCCGCGTGGTGGGCCACCTGCTGCAGACCGGGGTGCTCATCCTGGGCGTCTCGAGGGGCCGCCGGCTGGAGGAGCGGGTGCTGCAGCTCACGTAGCGGGCAGGCCCCCGTGGGGCGGAAAAAATCCCCCGGAAAATCCGGGGTGAAACTCCGGGGCGGTTCATGTCACCAGCGTACCGATGGTGCCCCGCTCGCTCTCACGCCCCTCCGTCCGCCTTGCGGACCCAGGCCACCCAGGCCGCCCCGCGCCTCTCCAGGCCGAGCAGGGCGTGGCCGGTGGCCTCGCACCACGCGGGCAGATCGGACTGCACCCCGGGGTCGGTCGCCACCAACTCCACCAGCGTCCCCGGGGCGAGCCGGCGAACGGCCTTGGCGATCTCCAGGATGGGAACGGGGCAGAAGGTCCCCGAGGCGTCCACGCGCACGTCTGGCTGCATGGGCCCAGTGTAGGCCTGGAGCGTGGGAGTGGCTGGAGGAATTTTCGCCGAAAACCCTTGTGTTTCCGGGGCCCTGGGTGGCGTCTTCACCCAGTCCGCGCACGCCTGCCCGCCTTGCGTGCTCGGAACGGGCTCTGTTATCTACCCGCGCCCTGCTGACTTGATAAAGCCCGGGATCGTAGTCGGACCTGACGACGTACTTAGGAGCAGAACAGACTCATGAAACCCAATGTGATCGTGGCCCTGCTGGTGGGCCTGGTGCTGGGATTCGCTGGCGGCCGCGCCATCAATGGCGGCACCACGTCTTCCCCCGCTGCCAACAAGCCCACGGCGGCCGCTGCCGCCAACGCGCCTCGCCCGAACAATGCCCGGCAGGTGGACCCCACCGTCTTCAAGGTGCCCATCGACGGCTCGCCCACCAAGGGCAGCGCGGACGCGCTCGTCACGCTCGTCGAGTTCTCCGACTACCAGTGCCCCTTCTGCTCCCGCGCCGACGCGACGGTGAAGCAGCTCCAGAAGGACTACGGCAGCAAGCTGCGCGTGGTCATGAAGCAGAACCCCCTCTCCTTCCACCCGCGCGCCAAGCCCGCCGCGCTGGCCGCCATGGCCGCCGGTGAGCAGGGCAAGTACTGGGAGTACCACGAGAAGCTCTTCGCCAACGCGAAGGCGCTCGAGGACGTGAACCTCGAGAAGTACGCCGAGGAGCTCGGCCTGAACATCGCCCGCTGGAAGGCGGACATGGCCAAGCCGGAGTTCACCGCCATCATCGACCGGGACCAGGCCCTCGCCGGCAAGCTCGGCGCCAACGGCACCCCGGCCTTCTTCATCAACGGCCGCTTCCTCTCCGGCGCCCAGCCCATCGACAACTTCAAGGCGCTGATCGACGAGGAACTCGGCAAGGCCGAGGCCCTGACGCGCTCGGGCACCCCCGCCAGCCAGGTGTACGCCGCCATCATCGCCAAGGGTGTGGAGTCCGCGCCCAGCAAGGCCCCGCAGGAGCAGCAGGCTCCGGCCCAGGCCTACCGCAAGGTGGAGTTCCCCGCCGACGCCCCCTCCTTCGGCCCCAAGGACGCCAAGGTCACCATCGTCGAGTGGTCCGACTTCGAGTGCCCCTTCTGCAGCCGCGTCGGCCCGACGCTCAAGCAGATCAAGGAGACGTACCCCAAGGACGTGCGCGTGGTGTTCCGCCACCAGCCGCTGTCCTTCCACCCGAACGCCAAGGGCGCCGCCGAGGCCTCCATGGCCGCCCATGAGCAGGGCAAGTTCTGGGAGTACCACGACAAGCTGTTCTCCAATCAGAAGGCCCTGGATCGCGCCAACCTCGAGAAGTACGCCCAGGAGCTGGGGCTGAACATGGCCCAGTTCAAGAGCGCGCTCGACACCGGCAAGTTCCGCGCGAAGGTGGAGGCGGACGCCGCCGCCGGCGCCGCGGTGGGCGCCAATGGCACCCCGACGTTCTTCGTCAACGGCCGTGAGTTCGTGGGCGCCCAGCCCTTCGAGAGCTTCAAGCGCATCATCGAGGACGAGAAGGCCCGCGCCGACAAGCTGCTGGCCGCTGGCACCAGGTCCGCGGACCTGTACGCCAAGCTGATCGAGGAGGGCGTGAAGTCCAACGGCTCCGCTCCCCAGGCGCAGGCCCCGGCCGAGCCGCCCGTGCAGAACATCGAGGTCGGCAACGCCCCGTCGCGTGGCGCCAAGAACGCCCCGATCACCATTGTGGCCTTCTCCGACTTCGAGTGCCCCTTCTGCGGCCGCGTGCTGCCCACGCTCAAGCAGATCGAGGACGAGTACAAGGGCAAGGTCCGCGTGGCCTTCAAGAACCAGCCGCTGCCCTTCCACGCCAACGCCAAGCCGGCCGCCGCCGCCGCGCTGGCCGCCAACGAGCAGGGCAAGTTCTGGGAGTACCACGACAAGCTGTTCCAGAATCAGCGCGCCCTGGATCGCGCCTCGCTCGAGAAGTACGCGCAGGAGCTGGGCCTGAACATGAACCAGTTCAAGGCCGCGCTGGACTCGGGCAAGTTCGACGCCCAGGTCACCGCGGACATGAACGAGGCCACCCGCGTGGGCGTCAACGGCACCCCCACCTTCTTCATCAACGGCCGCTCGGTCGTCGGCGCGCAGCCCTTCGAGGCCTTCAAGCGCGTCATCGACGAGGAGCTGTCGAAGAAGAAGGGCACCGTCGCGGCGGACCAGAAGTAATCCCCGCGTCCCGTGAATGAAAAAGGCCGTCGGACCAATCGGGTCCGGCGGCCTTTCTCTTTGCGGGGCGGGGCGCTCCCTCAGGACACGGCGATGGCGTCGATCTCCACCTTGGAGCCGCGGGGCAGCGCGGCCACCTGCACGGTGGCGCGGGCCGGGGGCGCCCCGGTGAAGTAGCGGCCGTAGACCTCGTTCACCTTGGCGAAGTCACCCAGGTCCGTGAGGAAGATGGTGCAGCGCACCACGTGCGAGAAGTCCAGGCCCGCGGCCTTCAGCACCGCCTCCAGGTTCTTCATCACCTGCTCGGACTGGTCGACGACGTCCCCCTCCACCATCTGCATCGTCTTGGGGTTCAGGGGGATCTGCCCGGACAGGAAGGTCATCTTCCCGGAGTCCACCTGCACCGCCTGCGAATAGGGGCCAATCGCCTTGGGCGCGTCGTCGGAGTGCACAATCTTGCGAGCCATGAGTTCACCTCGGAGACGAGGCGGCCGGGAGCGGCCGCGCGTCCGCGGCGGCTCTAGCATCTGCACGGCGGGCGGCCAACCCCTCGGACGACTGGGGCGCGGAGTGGAGAACGGTGACGGGCACCCTCACCCCGGCCCTCTCCCGGGGGGAGAGGGAGAGGAGTGACAGCGCCCGTCCTCCGATTCTCAGATGCGCTCGACGGAGTAAACGCCCGGCAGACGCTCGATGGTGCGCATCAGGTCGGTGAGCTGCTTGAGGTCGGAGATGGTGACCTCGAAGGTGTTCACCGCCCGGTCATCCCCCGTGGCCCGGCAGTTGGCCTGGGAGATGTTCACGCCCTTCTTCGAGAAGGTGTTGGAGATGTCCGCCAGCAGGCCCGTCCGGTCCGCCGTCAGCACGCGCAGGGTGACGGGCCGCTTGAAGTCGCCCCGCACGTCCCACGACACGTCCACGCGACGCTCGGGATCCGTGGCCAGCGCCTTGTCGCAGCCCACCGTGTGCACCGTCACGCCCCGGCCCCGGGTGATGAAGCCCGCGATGGGGTCTCCCGGCACCGGGTTGCAGCACCGGCCGAAGCGCACCAGCACGTCGTCCACGCCGCCAATCTGCACCCCGCTGCTGCTCTGCTTCCCCACCAGCTTCTTGGCGAAGTCGGTGACCCTCGACAGCCCCGGCAGCATGCTGGAGCTGCTCGTGCCGCCGCTGCTCGAGCCCTGGGCCTCCGCCGAGCCGGGCTTGCCATCACCGGTGCTGGCCGCCAGCTTCTCCGGCGGCACCACGCGGACAATCACCTGGTTGGGCACCACCTTGCCGTAGCCCAGGGCCACCAGCAGATCGTCCTCCACCCGGAAGCCGAGCTCCTCGCACGTCTTCTTCAACGCGCCGGTCTTCAGCAGCTTGTTGAAGTTGAGCTGGTAGCGCTTGAGCTCCCGCTCCAGCAGCTCGCGCCCCAGCTGCAGGCTCTTCTCGCGCTGCTGCTGCTTGATGAAGGCACGGATGCGCTGCTGGGCCCGGCTCGTCTTGACGAAGGTGAGCCAGTCCTTGGACGGGTGCGCCTGGGGGCTGGTGAGCACCTCCACCGTGTCCCCGTTCTTCAGCTTGTAGCGCAGCGGGACGATCTTCCCGTTCACCTTGGCGCCCACGCACCGGCCACCCACGTCCGAGTGGATGGCGTAGGCGAAGTCCACCGGCGTGGCCCCGCGCGGCAGGCTCTTCACGTCCCCCTTCGGGGTGAAGACGAAGACCTCGTCGGTGAAGAGGTCCACCTTCACCGTCTCGAGGAACTCCTTGGGATCCTTGAGGTCCTGCTGCCACTCCATGAGCTGGCGCAGCCAGGCGAACTTCTCGTCGTCCTTGCTGACGGTGAGGGCCTTGCCCTCCTTGTACGCCCAGTGCGCCGCGATGCCCTCCTCGGCCACCTTGTGCATCTCCGGGGTGCGGATCTGCACCTCGATGCGCTCGCCCAGCGGCCCCACCACCGTCGTGTGCAACGACTGGTACATGTTGGGCTTGGGGATGGCGATGAAGTCCTTGAAGCGGCCCGGCACCGGCTTCCACAGCTGGTGCACCAGGCCCAGCGCCTCGTAGCAGCTGGGCACCGCGGGCATGAGGATGCGGAAGGCGATGATGTCGTGGATCTGCTCGAACTCGATCCCCTGCGACTTCATCTTCTTGTAGATGCTGTAGACGTGCTTGAAGCGGCCGCTCACGTCGCCCTTCAGGCCGCGCTCCTCCAGCTTGCTGCGGATGAGGTCGCTCACGTCCTCGATGTACTTCTCCCGCTCCTTCTTGCGCTTGTTGAGCTTGTCCTGCAGCGCGAGGAAGTCCTGGGGTTTGACGTAGCGGAAGGACAAGTCCTCCAGCTCGGTCTTGATCCAGCTGATGCCCAGGCGGTTGGCCAGCGGCGCGTAGATGTCCAGGGTCTCCTGGGCGATGCGGCGCTGCTTCTCCTCGGCCATGTGATCCAGCGTCCGCATGTTGTGGGTGCGGTCCGCCAGCTTCACGAGGATGACGCGGATGTCCTGCGCCATCGCGATGATCATCTTGCGGAAGTTCTCCGCCTGCTTCTCCTCCTGGGAGAGCGTGGCCGAGGCCGAGAACTTGGACAGCTTGGTCACCCCGTCCACCAGCTGGGCGACCTCTGGGCCGAAGAGCTCGGTGAGCTCCTCGGACGTGGCGAGCGTGTCCTCGATGGTGTCGTGGAGCAGGCCCGTGACAATGGAGGCCTCATCCAGCTTCAGCTCCGCCAGGAGGCCAGCGACCTCGAGCGGGTGGATGAGATAAGGCTCTCCCGACTTGCGTAGTTGGCCCTGATGAACCTTGGCCGAGTAGACGTACGCCTTCTTGATGATGTCCAGATCGGGGTCCGGATGATAGGAGGCAACCCGCTGGAGGATGTCGTTGAGGCGAATCATCGAATCGTCAGCAATGCTAACTGCCGCCCCCAGGGGGGGCAACGTCACAACCTCGGGATTCGCGCGGGACTCGCTTTCGTTGACCCGGCGTTACAGCCACTCCTAGAGTCGATCTGCCCATGTCACAGCTCCTGCTGTCCGCCCTAGCCGTGGTCTGCCCGAACTGTGACGGCTACAACCCCCCTCGCGCCGAGGTCTGCGCGAGCTGCGGCACCTCGCTGAGCGAGGCGCCGGCCACGGCGAAGCCGCCACCTTCGAGGACCCCGCCCGCCTCCTCTCCGGGCAAGCCCGGCGCCAGTACCCCCCGCGTGCCCCCAGGGCTCGGCCGTCCGCCCGAGTCCCCGCCCGGTCTGCGGCCGGCCGCCTCCCGGACCCCGCCCCCCGTGGCCTCGGCCGGGGGGATTCCGCTGGCCTCCCGCGCCGCGCCTGGAGTGGCCGCGCCCCGCTCCCCGGCGGCGCCCCTGCCCTTGACGCGCCCGGCCGCGCCGCCCTCGGCACCTCCCGTGGCCGCGCCCAAGCCGGCCGTGCCCGCCTCGGGAGCCCGTCCCGTTCCCGCCGCCTCGCGCTTCGGGCTGGCCGTGGTCGCCGGTTCCACCCGGGGCCAGCGCTTCAAGCTGCCCGTCACCGGCTGCACCGTGGGCCGGACCCGCGGGGCCATCCTCTTCGCGGACGACGTCTTCGTCTCCGCCCAGCACGCCACCTTCCTCATCAAGGACAACGTGCTGCATGTGCGCGATGAGTCCAGCGCCTCGGGCGTCTATGTCACCATCCCCGGTGCCGAGACGATCCCGCCCATGTCCTTCTTCAGTGCGGGCCAGCGCCTCTTCCGCTTCCTCGGCAAGCTCGAGGCCCCACCGCCCCTCGCCGGGCGCCCTACCGTCTACGGTGCCCCCGTCCCTCCCGGGCAGGGTGTCTATGGCGTCGAGGAGGTCCTGGTGGGTGGGCGCAGCGGCCGTACGGTGGTGACGTCCGCGCCGCTGCTGACCATCGGGCAGGCCAACTGCGACTTCAGCTATCCGCAGGAGGAGGGTCTTGCGGGCCGGCACTGCGAGCTGAGCTTCACGCCCGCGGGGGCCCAGCTGCGAGACCTCTCCGGAGGCCTCGGCACCTATGTGCGGATTGCGCCCTCGATGGAGCGGCCGCTGCGTCCCGGGGATCGGGTGCGCCTGGGCCAGCACATCGTCCAGGTCGAGCTGATGGGCTGAGGACCGGTGGCGCTCCCGCTCCCTCTGGGAGAGGGCGGGGGTGAGGGTCTTCACCCCCGTGTTCCGCTAGCGGCTCCCGGCGGCCGAAGCCAGCTGCGGCTCCTTGCTCAGCAGGGTGGCACGAGCCTGGGAGGCCGGCAGGTCCCGCAGGTGGCGCTTCCACCAGGCGCGCGCCTCGTCGTGCTTGTCGAGCGCCCAGTACACCTCGCCCAGAATCAACGACAGCTCCGGCGACGGAGCGGCGGCGAAGGCGGCCGAGTACTCGGTGGCGGCGGCTTCGAGGTCGCCATTCTTGAAGGCGGCGTACCCGGCCTGCTGCCGCCGCTGAGCCTCCCGGGGGTTGCGCTTGTCGCTCGGGATGTCCTGCTCGTGGAGCGGCGCGCCCGGGGCGGGCACCAGGGCTCCGGACTCCTGGCCCGGGATGGGGGCGTTCTTCGGCGGAACGAAGGGCTGCTCCTGGGCCTGGTTGCGCCAGTTCGTGTACAGCCACCAGCCCACCAGGCCGAGCGTCACCAGCGCCAGGGTGAGCACGAAGGCCTTGAGGAAGCCGAAGTTGCCACCCGCGTCGGGGATGGTGGCGACGATGGCCTCCGTCTTGTCGTGCATGATCGCCGTGTCAGGCGTCTGCGAGCGCTCCACGAGCGAACGCTCGGTGGTGGCGCGCTCGAGCGGAGAGCGCTCCGGGGGGAAGCGATCGGTCGCGGAACGCACGGAGGCGAGGGGCGCGGGGTGGGGCCGCTCGCGCTCTGGAGCGGGCCGGCTCGGAGGGGCGAGCTGCGTACGCTCCGCCGAGGCCCGGGCCAGGGCGGCACCGGGCGGCATGCGCTCGGACATGGGCTGCATGCGCTCGGGCATGGCGCGCACGGTGGCATCGGACTCGCCGCCCCAACCCGGAGCGGTGACATCCGTGCTCACACCCGAGGGAGGCGGCGTGGCCCTGCGCGGCAGCGGCGCGAGCACGCCCTGGGCGGGACCCCCGCGGCGGACGGGCGGCGCGGCAGTGGCGCGGCGCTCGCGCTCCTTCTCCACGGCGAGCAGCTCGGCCTTGAAGGCCTCGGCGTCCTGCGGCCGGTCATCCGGGCTCTTGGAGAGGGCCCGCATGATGAGCCGCTCCATGGCCGGCGACACGCGGATGTCCGAGCGCTTGCGCGACGGCGGGAGGGGCTCCTCGGTGAGGTGCTTGGTGGCGTAGCCCACGGCCGAGTCGGACTCGAAGGGGAGCCGGCCGGTGAGGAGCTGGTAGAGGATGACGCCCACGGCGTACAGGTCCGAGCGGTGATCCAACGTGGCGCCGCGGGCCTGCTCGGGGGACATGTACTCGGGGGTGCCGCAGACGAAGCCGGTGCGCGTGAGGGCGGGCCCCTCCCCTTCGGCGTCCTGGATCTTCGCGATGCCGAAGTCGAGCACCTTCACGAAGTCCGGCTCGTTGCGGCGCTGCTCCACCATGATGTTCTCGGGCTTCAAGTCCCGGTGGATGACGCCGGCGTTGTGCGCGTCGTAGAGGGCGGAGAGCACCTGGCTGACGATGCGGACGATGCGCTGCTCGGGGAGCGGACCGTCCTTGCTGAGCACGGTGTGCAGGTCCTGCCCCGGGACGAACTCCATCGCGATGAAGAGCGCGCCGTCCTCGGCGATGCCGAAGTCGAGGATGCTGATGGAGTTGGCGTGGTTGAGGCGGCTGGCGGCCTTGGCCTCGCGCTTGAAGCGGGCGACGGTGCGGTCATCACCCAGGAGCGTGTGGCGCAGCACCTTGAGCACCACGAGCTTGTCCAGGGCCACCTGGCGGGCGCGGTACACCTTGCCCATGCCGCCCTCACCGATGAGGGCTTCCACCTGGTACTTCTGGGCGATGGTACGGCCGGTGTACTCGTCCGGCTCCCCACTGGAGAGGGGGGCGTCGCAGGAGGGGCAATACTTGGAGACGTCACCGGCGTCGGCGCCGCAGCTGGGGCAATGCAAGTGGGGCTTCCCGGAATGCGGAGGAATCGGGTGTGGGGGCCCCGAACTTCCCACGAGCGTCGGGTCGCCCGCAAGGTGGACGGGCGATGTTCAACGCCCGAGCAACCCCCGGCGGGGCTTGATATGTACCTCAGCCCGCCATGGCCTCCTTCTGCCCCCGTTGCGACGCCGAGAACCCCGATAACGCCTCCACCTGCCATGCCTGTGGCTCGCCCATGCGCTCCGGCACCATGGTGATGGCCGCGCCGAAGCTGGCGGCCAGGCCCCAGGTGGCCCTCCGGGTGGTGCGGGCGGACGGCGGCCCCGAGTCGGTGGTGCGGATGACGGGGGACACCCTCACCTGCGGCCCCCAGGGGGACCTGGCGCTGACGGATGATCCCTTCATCATGCCCGAGCAGGCGCGCTTCTTCTTCTCGGGAGGGCGGCTGGCGGTGGAGGACGTGGGAGGCGCCAACGGCGTGTTCGTGCGCCTGCGCCAGGAGCGCGAGCTACCGGTGGGCGGAGAGCTGCGCCTGGGGCGGCAGCGGCTGGTGCTCGAGCCCATTCCGGCCGCGGCGGTGGGCCCGGGCGGCGCGCACATCTGGGGCTCGGCGGATCCAGGCTACCGGCTGCGGCTGGTGCAGATCCTGGAGGGGGGGCTGCGCGGGGCGGCCTTCCCGCTCAAGGAAGGCGACAACCAGCTGGGGCGCGAGCAGGGGGAGATCACCTTTCCCACGGACGGCTTCGTCTCGGGGCGTCACGCGCTGCTGAGTGTGAAGCAGGACCGCCTGCGAGTGCGGGACGTGGGTTCGTCCAACGGCACGTTCATCCGGCTGACGGGTCCGGTGTTCGTGGACAACGGGGACCACTTCCTCATCGGCCGCCAGCTGCTCCGGGTGGAGATCCAACTGGCGGCCTGACGAGCGGCAGGAGCGCTTTCACGCGGGCCCGTGCGTGGGGGAGCGCCCCTGCCCTGCCACGGCCTCAGCCGTAGGACTTCTCCTTCTTCTCCTGCTCCTCCTTGCAGCGGATGCAGAGCGTGGTGACGGGCCGCGCCTCCAGCCGCTTGGGGGAGATCTCCTCCTCGCACCGCTCGCAGATGCCGAAGGTGCCCTCCTCGATGCGAGTCAGGGCCCGATCGATCTTCTGCATCAGGAACTTCTCGCGGTCGCGCAGGCGGAAAGCCATCGACTGGGCATACTCGGAAGAGGCCTGGTCGATCTCGTCGGGGAGATCATCGGTATCGAAGCTGGCTTCCTCCACCAGCGTCTTCTTGGCGCTCTCCAGCAGGCTCGTCTTGCTGTCCTCGAGCATCTTCTTGTAACGCTTGAGATCTTTCTGGTTCACAGCCTTAGGCTCCCGTGCGGCGGGGAAATGGGCCCGACACCCCGTAAAAAAGGGCCGGAAAGCTTTATTCACGTGCGGTCTGGTGTCAAGGAGACCCGGACCACCTCATGAAAACAGGCGGCGAGGTCGTACCCAATGAGCGATGCCTCGAAATTCGACCGGGAGTTCTTGCGAGCCGCACTCTCGCTCGCTGGGAAGGGGGACGTGGACCACTTCCTCTACATCAGCGACGTGCCCATCGCGCCCGAGGACCTGCGCCGGCAGCTCGCGAAGCGCAAGCTCGTCTACGCGGTGACGTCTCCGCGGATCGCCGAGGAGTTGTTGGCAAGCAAACAGAAGGCGCTGGTGATTCCGGCCTATGACTACTCCCGCACCGAGCGGGTGAAGGTAGCGCTCGTGTCGGCGCTCTCCCAGGGAGCCTTCAAGGAGGGGGACCTGGTGCTGTGCATGACGGGCAAGCTGGGGCGCGCCCCGGACACGCTGATGCAGATGCGCATTGGCGGCTCGCTGGACGACCGGCTGACGATCGAGGGCGTGAAGCTGGGGGACGAGTTCAACTCGCAGGTGGTGGATGCGCTCATCCAGCTGGCGTTGCAGGTGGGCCAGGAGGGCTTCGAGGGCCATCCCATCGGGACGATCATCACGATCGGGGACCACACGAGCGTGATGGAGAAGAGCCGGCAGATGACGATCAACCCGTTCCAGGGTCTGTCGGAGGCCGAGCGCAACGTGTTGGATCCGAAGATCCGCGAGGCGATCAAGAACTTCTCGGTGCTGGACGGGTCGTTCGTGATCCGGGAGGACGGGGTGGTGCTGGCGGCGGGGCGCTACCTGTCGGCGTCGGACGAGATGGTGAAGATTCCCCTGGGCCTGGGAGCGAGACACGCGGCGGCGGCGAGTATCACGTCGACGACGAAGTGCATCGCGCTGGTGGTGAGCCAGACGTCGGGAGCGGTGAGACTCTTCAAGGGCGGCAACATCGTGCTGGAGCTGCACCAGACGGCACGGCGCACGTAGCCCCCTGCCCCACTCCGCGCACCATCCACGCGCCATCCACGCGCCATCCGCGCGCCATCCACGCGCCATCCCCTCTCCCCCCGGGAGAGGGACGGGGTGAGGGTATCCGGCCCTCGGGTTGTGCCCCACCGAGTCCCCGCGGATCCGCGCTCAGCCCACGGAGATCCGCGCGAGTGCCTCGCGCATGCGCTCGGGCATGGGCACGGCCTTTCGGGACTGACGGTCCACGAACACGTGCACGAAGTACCCGTGGGCGGCGGCCTGCTCCTCGCCCTCCTTGAAGATGCCGATGCCGTAGGTCACGGAGCGATTCCCGAGCTTGTCCACGCGCAGACCCGCGCGCAGGCGGTCGGGATACGCGAGCGGAGCCTTGTAGGTGCACCGGGACTCCACGACGAGTCCGATGATGGGGCTGCTGACGATGTCCAGGCCGCCTTCGTGGATGAGGAAGTGGTTCGCGACGGTGTCGAAGTAGCTGTAGTACGTGACGTTGTTGATGTGCCCGTAGGCGTCGTTGTCCATCCAGCGGGTGGTGATGGGCAGGAAGTAGCGGTAGCGGTCGGAGGTCTCGACGTCGGACATGGCAGTGGTCCCTGCTTCGGTTACCAGTAACGCAGCGCCTGGCGGAACAGCTCGGAGAGGACGGGCTTCGTCATCTCGCGAGGAGCGTTCTGCAGCAGGCGCTGCTGCGGATGGGCCCCTTCCGTGAGGGCGGCCAGGTCCGCGTCGGTGTAGCCGACCCCTCCGAGGCCATTGGGAATCCCCACGGCGCGCATGATCTGGATGAGCTTGCCCGCGAGCACCTCGCCGGCATCACCGGGCGCTGCACCGCGCACGTCCGCGCCCAGGAACTGAGCGGCCTCCAGGTGGCGCTCGGGGCTGACCTCGGCGGTGTAGCGGAACACGGCCGGGGCATTGACGATGACGGCCATGCCATGCGGCACCAGGGGCTCGCCGTCCGGGTAGCCCGAGGGCCGGAAGTCGCGCACCAGTCCGGCCACGGCGTAGGCCATGCCGTGCGGCGCGTGCACCCCGGCGTTCCCGAAGGCGATACCGGCCAGCGTGGAGGCCCACATCAACTGCTCGCGGGCCTCGTGGTCCCGCGCATCCTTCACCCCGCGCTCGAGGTACAGGCCCATCAGGCGCAGCGCCTCGCGGCAGCCGAGATCGCTCCACGGATTCGCCCCCTGACTCATGGGCCGCAGGCTCGGCCGGGGCGGCGCGGGACGGCGCACGTACGGCCGCGCGGTATAGGACTCGAGCGCATGCGACAGCACGTCCAGCCCGCTGGCGGCGACCACCTCGCTCGGCAGGGTCGCGGTGCAGTCCGGGTCGACGAGCGCCTCGGTGGGCCGCAGCGCGGGCGAGGCGATGCCAGTCTTCGCCCCCATGGAGAGCAGATCGAAGATGGTGATGCCGGTGACCTCGCTGCCCGTGCCCGAGGTGGTGGGACAGGCGATGTGCGGCTTGAGCGGGCCGGGAACCGGGCGCCCATCCCCCACGGGCGCGTTGACGTAGGCCAGGAAGTCGGCCGGATACGTGGCGTAGAGGTTGGCCGCCTTGCACGTGTCGATGACCGAGCCGCCGCCCAGGGAGATGTAGCCATCCGGCCGGGACTCCGAGGCGAACCGCGCCGCCTCCAGGAACGAGCGGTCCGTGGGCTCGACGTGCACGTCCGTATAGACGGCGACATCCAGGCCGGCGGCGAGCAGGGACTGGCGCACCTTCTCGAAGTGCGGCAGCCGGGCCACCCGCTCGTCCGAGAACAGCAGCACGCGCTTCATGCCGAGCGCCCGGGCCCGGTCGCCCACCTCGGCCAGGCAGCCACGGCCGAAGGTGATGCGTGAGGTGTCCACGGTGAAGGCGCTGTCACAGCCCTCGCCGACGGGGTGGTAGTGGCAGCAACCCATCACGTCCCTCCTGGGATCAACCCGGCTTCACGGCCTCGCCACGCTCCTCGCGGTAGATGTCCGCGAGCGCATGGGCCCGCTCCACCTCGTCCCGCGCGGCATCCACCGCGAGCACCTTCTCGAAACGCTCCACCTGCGCCTGCAGGGCCGTGGAGACGAGCCCGCCCACCGCGAGCCGGGCCGAAGCACTCTCGCGCTCGATGCGCAGCTCGGCCACCCGGTTGCCGAGATCCGCGGCGGCCTCCAGCAGCAGCTTGCCATCCGACTCGGCGCGCGCGAGCGACTCGCGCGTGGTGCTCAGCAGGGACTCGGCCTGCACGCGGTCGCGCTCGAGCGTCGCGGAGATCTTCCCATCCCCCTGCTCGTCGGCCTGGGCCTTCCGCTTCGCGAACTCCTCCAGCCGCTTGACGTAGCGCGCCTCCGAGCGGGCGAGATCGCCCCGGAGCGCCAGCAGCGTGGCGGCGGACTTGCGGATCTCGGCGCCCTGACGCTCCAGGTCCTCGATCAGCTGATCGAAGGCCGCGAGCGGATCCGTGGGCCGCTCGGGCTTCTTGGGCGTCTTCTTCTTGCGCAACCAGTCGAAGAGCATGACTGGCGGCAGCCTACTCGAACGGGCGGCAGAGGAGGCGGACACGTGCGAGGCGCTCGTGCACCTCTGAACCTCCCGTGGCGAGCGCGGCGAGGTAGCGGGCCGGAGGAATCTGGTACACCCCGAGCAGGTGCTGCAGGAGGAAGAGGCCCTCGGTGGGACGGCGCTCGGCGGGAGCGAGCGCGGCGGCCTCCACGATGGCGTCGAGAATATCAGCCACGCGGGCGAGCACCTCGGGGCCGGGGCTCTCCGCCCCCTTCTGCCCGGAGAGCCGCTCGAGTTCCGGGAAGAGCGCGTCGAACGAGGCCTCGGTGGCCACGGGAGCGGCCGGGAGCGTGCGGCCGGCGGCGAGCGCCTCCAGTGCCTGGAGGTGGGGCGCGAGCGCCTCGATGGCCTCCGGGGTGACGGGCACGTCGCGCGGCAGCAGGGTGCGCCAGGGGCTGTCGAACTCGGTGCGCGCCCACTGGATCTCCTGGTCGGAGAGGTGGTGGTAGAAGGCGCGGCCGCCCCGGGCCCGCTGCTCCATCACGAGCGACTTGAGGTCCGGGTTCTCCTCGCCGAGCGAGATGAAGCTGAGCGAGATGTCCAGCGCGTCCATGGGCGCGCGGGTGCGGCGGATGAGCTCCATGTCCACGCGGTCCTCGCCGTCGGTGATGAGCACCACGGTGGCGCGGGCGAGGTACGGATCCCTCCCCTGCGCGGAACGGATGGACTCGAAGGCGGACATGAGCGCGAGGGAGATGTCCGTCTGTCCCTCGGCGGGCGAGTCGCGGAAGAGCTTCTCGATCTGCCGGGTGGCCTCGCGGGCGGTGTCCACGCGGGCCAGCTCGGTGGGGATGTCGTTGAAGAAGGAGAAGTAGAGCGGATCGAAGGGCTCGCCCTTGCGCGCCTTCACGCGGAGGTTGTTGAGTTCGGCGATGATGATGGCGTCGCGGAAGCGGGCCCGGGCGCCGTGCATGGAGCCCGAGGCGTCACACACGTACACGCGCACGGCGGTGCGCTTCATCTTCTTGGGCCGGGGAGGCGGCTCGTCCTCCAGGTAGGCGCGCACCCTCTGGCTGTGGCCGGCCAGGTCGTACAGCACCATGCGCGGATCCGAGATGACGAAGTCGTGCACCTCGTGCAGGCCACCCGTGCGCTCGAACGTCATGTTCTGGGTGGGGTACGGCACCCGCCGGGGCACGGGGCGCACCTTGCGGGTGTTCATCTCGACGATCTCCTCGGTGAGCGCGTCCTCCACGTCGAAGTAGCGGCCACAGCCCGCCGCCAGCTCGAAGGCGGAGAGCTGCTCGGGCTGCAGCGAGAAGGCCAGGTCCGCGAGCAGATCATCCGCGGTGGAGGCCTTGGGCGGCTCGCGCAGGCCGTTGGGGCCCTCGTGCGCGGGGGGCTTCTCGCCGAACCAGCGCGTCAGGTCATCGCGCTCGGAGGACTCCAACATGGCCCGCAGGGGCTGCCCACGGGGCATCAGCGGCTCGAGCGCCGCGCGAGCCGCCTCCGCCAGTGGGGCGTCATTCGCCTCCAGCGCGCGCTCGTAGAGGCCCCGGAGCGAGCGCCACGCCATCTGGGGCTCCCTGCTCGCGGTGCGCCTCACCTCCCGCACCAGCTCATCCAGGGAGCGCGCCGCCGGCTGCTCACGGACCCGATCGCGTGCCTGGGACACCTCGCTGCGCAGGGCCACGCCCCGGTCGCGATCGTGCTCCATGCCGATGCGCAGGAGGATCTCATGCGCCATGTCCAGATCGCGCCGCTTCTGGACGAGATCGTCCACGTTGGCGCGCGCCCGCTGCGCGAGGAACTCGGCCACGGCCATGCGGGCCGTGCTCGGCGCCACGCGGTCGTTCCACGAGGGACCGGGCCGCGCGAAGATCTCGAAGCGGGCCTCCTCCTGGGACGGAGGCGTGGGGGACATGAAGAGATCCGCCACGCGCAGCACGCGCGTGAGCCGGACGAAGCCCCGCTCCAGCGCCGTGCGCGCCCCCGGAGGCGTCCGGCCCACCCGGAGCATCTTCTCCACCGCGTCGAGCGTCCGCTCGAACTCCTCCAGGGCCTCCTGGGAGCGGGTCTTCAGGCCCGTGGCCAGGTCCCCCACCCTGCCCTTGCGCACACCCAGCTCGAGCAGCAGCCGCGCGTCCGCGAGCGTGTGCACCCCCACCCGCTCCATCGCCCTGTCGAGCGCCGTCAGCGTGGGCAGGGACAGGTCCACCTCGGCCGGGGCGGTGAGCCCGAGCCACCAACCCCGCAAGCCCTCGGCCTGGAACGGCGCTCCCTGGAGCGCGTCCAACCGGAGCCGCAGGCGTGAGAGCCGCGAGGCGAGCACGCGTCAGCACCTCCTCACAGCGAGGCCCGCGTCTCCAGCAGTTCCTTGCTGAAGCGGGTGAAGTCTTCGTCGATGCCGCGCAGCACGTTCTCCAGCTTGCGCGCGCTCTCGCCCAGCTCGCCGGGGATGGAGACCAGCACGCCGAGCACCCCCTTGATGCGTACCAGCTCGCCCTCCTTGAGCGCGAGCAGCGGGAAGCGGCTCTTCACCAGGCGATCGAAGATCGAATCCGCCAGGGGACGGCGCTGGAGGGTCTTGGGGGGCGGCAGCTCGGTGAGGAGCTGGGTGAGCCAGCTGCGCAGGAACTTGAGGCGCGTCTGCACGAAGGCCAGCTCCACCCGGGCCACCGCCGCGTGGATCTCGTTGGAGAGGAAGGACGTGGCGGAGGGAGGCCGCGCGAAGGCGAGCTGCCCGTCCAACCCGAGCAGCGCGGCGAGCTCCCCATCCTTGATCTGCGTGGAGAAGTCGCCCCGGTAGAAGTTGTAGGCCTCGCCGCTGATGGCGGCATGGGGGGCCGGCGGAGGGCTCGCCACCTCGCGGCCGATGTTCCGCACGTACTCGCGCAGACGCGCCTCGAGGATCTCCTTGCACTCGGCGAACACGGGCTCGGGGGCCAGGCCCTCGCGCCGGAGGTTCTCCGCCACCGTCTGCACCGTGCGAGAGAACTGGTCGATGCGCTCGAAGGGCGTGGTGGTCAGCACGTCCTTCGCGTAGGCCGAGCCGAGCGGCTGCAGCAGCTCCTGCTTGAGGCCGCGCTGGGCGGGGTCCAGCTTGCACAGGGCCTGTTCGAGCTGGGACAGCTGGCGCGAGTCCGCCGCGAGCGCATCGAGCGGATCCCTCCGGCCGCGCGTCGCCGGGTAGGCACTCGTCGCGCGCTGGCGCAGGGCGGTCACGGCCCGGCGGCGTGCCTCGGCCTCCGCGGTCCGCAGCCGTGCCACCAGGCTCGAGCTGCCCTCGGCGAGCAGCGCCAGGAGCTCGCCCACCCGGCCCAGCTCGTCGGAGAGGTTGTCCGTGAACGAACCGAGTGTATCCAGCCGCACCGCCTCGTCGAAGGCGAGGCTCTCGGCGTTGAGCGCCACCAGCTCGAGCGCCTGCAGGAGGAAGCGGGACACCGCGTCGCTCAGCGCGGGCAGCCGCTGGCGCAGCTCCGGCACCTGGCGGCACAGCTCCACCGTCTCCGAGAGCGCGGTGAACACGGCCGTGCCCGCCCGGGCCTCGGGGCCCTCGATGGGACCGCGCGCCATGCGCTGCTCCACCACCGAGAGCAGTCCCCGCGCGGCGCCCAGCAGGGCCACCCGGTTGTCCGGGTGCCGCGGTCCCGGGACGAGCTTGGCGCGCAGGCGCTGCGCCGTGGTGGTGACGACGCCGGGCTGGAAGTTGCGCGCGACCGCCTCCACCGCCTTGAGCTCGTCGGCCGCCCCGAGCGAGGCCGCCTCGCGCTCCACGCCCGTGCCCAGCTCCGCCTTCACCTTGGCCAGCGCGGCGTCGAAGGCCTTCTGCTCGATGCGGACGATCTCCAGCTGCGCGCGCTCGCGCGGATCCACCGCCACCTTCAGGAGCGCCTCGACCTCCTCCGCCGGGGGCCCGCCGAGCAGGAAGAACCAGCGCAGGGCGTCCAGGTCCTCCACGGTGGCCTCGAGCGGCCGGTCCGGGCGGCGGTAGAGCTGATCCCTCACCACCACGGCCTTGAGGGCCCACAGCGCCTTCACCACCGAGCGCTGGGAGAAGTACTTGGTGGGCACGTAGTCCGGCAGCTTGGACACCTGGGCCATGAGCGCGCGCTCCAGCTCATCGGCGAGCATCTCGATGGCCTCGAGCAGGTGGCTGCCCACCGTCACCTGTTCCACCGCGGCCTGGAGCACATCCAACTGCTGCAGGGTGAGCGAGGCGCGCAGGTCCGGCCGGATACCATGGGCGAAGCGATGCAGCATGGCCGCGCGGCTGGGGCGCCGGGCGAAGGACTTGGGCACGAACGAGATGAAGCTGAGCCGGTCCGCGAAGGCCAGCAGCAGCTCCGGCGAGCGCGCCAGCACCTCCGAGAGGTAGCGGTTGCTCGTCATGATGGCGCATTCGATCCGCCCGCTCGTCACCCGGCGCCCGTGCTTGAGCTCGCGCTCGTGCAGGACGTTGAGGATGGAGCGCAGGAGCATGTCGCGCCCGTCGAACACCTCGTCGAGGAAGGCGTGGGTGGCCCCCAGCATGCCGTCCTCGGTGATGAACTCGGTGCGGCCCGTCTCGGTGAGCACCTTGAAGTCCACCGGACCGATGAGGTCCGTCTGCACCGTGGACTCGGCGATCTGCTTGGCGAAGAGCGAGGGCTGCCCCGTCTTCTCGTCGAGGATGCGGCCGAGCACCGCCGAGGCGATGGCGCTCTTCGCCGTTCCTGGCGGCCCGACGACGAGCACGTGCTCCCGGCACAGCAGCGCCAACTCGATCTGGGTGAAGAGCGTCTCACGCTCGAGGTAGGCCTCGCGCAGCTCCTGGAAGAAGTGGCGGAAGGCCTGCGCGGCCTGGGGAGAGACGGGCGTGGGCGGGTGGATCACGGGAGGCGCATCGTAGTCCCCCCTACCTGCTCATTTGAAGGGCTCGGCGACCCCTACTTGAAGTGAACCGCGCACGCTCCGTCCGGGCAGGCCCGCCCCGCGATGCGGAAGCGGTAGCGCGCGACGAGCCCGTACACCCAGTCCGCGAGCTGCCTCAGCCCCGGCACGTAGTACACGAAGAGCAGCTTGCCAGCCGGCCTGCGCCCCAGCGCCTGCACCACGGCCTCGGCCCCCTCGAAGATCCGCCCGTCCGCCTGGATGAGCTGAATGCCCTGCTCGCACCGCTCCAGCGCGATGCCGGGATACGCCGCCAGGACGCCCTCCTCCCGGAACGAGCGCAGCTGCGTGCCGTGGCCTCCCAACAACCGCTGGAACTGCTTCGCGGCCGCGATGCACAGGCGGCAGTGCCCGTCGTACAGGATGACGTCATGCCCCGGGGGCGTCGTCGTCAGCGCCTTCATGGGTCTCCTCATATCGTTGGAGTCGGGTGGGCGCGAATGAAACAGAAGGGCCGGATACTCCCTGTGGGGAGCACCGGCCCTTCCTCGGGGTTCAACCCCAGGGGCTCGCCAGAGGCGGCCTTACGACTGGCGGAACTCGGCGTCCACCACGTCGTCCTTCGGCTTGGCCGAGCTGCCCGGCGCCGAGCCCGTCGCACCCGCGTCGGCTCCCGGCGGCGGAGCGCCAGCACCCGGCGCCCCACCCGTGGCCTTGTACATCTCCTCGGCCACCTTGTAGCTGGCCTGCTGCAGCCGATCCAACGCGGACTTGATGGCGTCCTTGTCCTGGCCCTCGCGCACCTCGTTGACCGCCTTCACCGCCGCCTCGAGCGTCGACACCGCGTCCGGAGACAGCTTGTCGCGGTTCTCCTTGATCATCTTCTCCGCGGCGTACGCCTGGGCCTCGGCCTGGTTCTTCACCTCCACCAGCTCGCGGCGGGCCTTGTCCGCGGCCTCGTTCTCCTTGGCCGCGTTGACCATCTTCTCCACCTCGTCCTTCGCCAGACCGGACGAGTGGCTGATGGTGACCTTCTGCTCCTTGCCCGTCGCCTTGTCCTTGGCACTGACGTTCAGGATGCCGTTGGCGTCGATGTCCAGCGTCACCTCGATCTGCGGCACGCCGCGCGGCGCCGCCGGAATCCCCGTCAGGTGGAAGCGGCCGAGGCTCCGGTTGTCACCGGCCATCTCGCGCTCGCCCTGCAGGATGTGGATCTCCACCTGCGTCTGGCCATCCGCCGCCGTGGAGAACGTCTCCGACTTGCGCGTGGGGATGGTGGTGTTGCGCTCGATGAGCTTGGTCATCACGCCGCCCAGCGTCTCCACGCCCAGCGACAGCGGGGTGACGTCCAGCAGCAGGATGTCCTTCACCTCGCCCGCGAGCACGCCGGCCTGCACCGCCGCGCCCACCGCCACCACCTCGTCCGGGTTCACCGAGCGGTTCGGCTCCTTGCCGAACAGCCGCTTCACCGCCTCCTGCACCTTCGGGATGCGCGTGGAACCACCCACCAGCACGACCTCGTTGAGGTCCTTGAGGTCCACGCCCGAGTCCTTCAGGCACTTGCGGCACGGCTCCAGCGAGCGCTCCACCAGGGTGTCGATCATCGCCTCGAACTTGGCCCGCGTCAGGCGCACGTTGAGGTGCTTGGGACCGGTGGCGTCCGCCGTGAGGAACGGCAGGTTGATCTCCGTCTCCATCGTGCTGGAGAGCTCGATCTTCGCCTTCTCCGCCGCCTCCTTCAGGCGCTGCAGCACCATCTTGTCCTTGGAGACGTCGATGCCGTTGTCGCGCTTGAACTCGGCGATCAGCCAGTCCATCAGCGTGTGGTCGATGTTGTCGCCGCCCAGGTGCGTGTCACCGTTGGTGGCGAGCACCTCGACCACGTTCTCGCCCACCTCCAGGATGGAGATGTCGAACGTGCCGCCGCCGAAGTCGTAGACGGCGATCTTCTCGTCCTTCTTCTTGTCCAGGCCGTACGCGAGCGCCGCCGCCGTCGGCTCGTTCACGATGCGCCGCACGGTGAGGCCGGCGATCTCACCGGCGTCCTTGGTGGCCTGGCGCTGGGCGTCGTTGAAGTACGCCGGGACGGTGATGACCGCCTCCGTCACCTTCTCGCCCAGGTAGTTCTCCGCCGCGCGCTTGAGCTTGAGCAGCACCTGCGCGGAGATCTCCGGCGCGCTGTACTGCTTGCCGTCGATCTCCACGCGCGCGTCGCCGTGCGGGCCGCGCACCACCTTGTAGGGGACGAGCTTCGCCTCCTCGGTGGTCTCCTCGTACCGCCGGCCCATGAAGCGCTTGATGGAGTAGATCGTGCGCTCCGGGTTGGTGATGGCCTGCCGCTTGGCCACCTGTCCCACCAGCCGCTCCCCATCCTTCGCGAACGCGACGACCGAGGGCGTGGTGCGGGCGCCTTCCTCATTGGTGAGAACCTTGGGCTCGCGACCCTCCATGATCGCCACCACGCTGTTGGTGGTGCCCAGGTCGATGCCGATAATCTTGCCCACGGTGTGTAACCTCCCGAAATAACTGCGGAAAAGACCGCAAAAACGTCGAGTGCTTCCGATGTGTGACCAACGTAACCACCCACCTGGGGGTGTCAAACCGCGTCAAGATGCGTCACCTGCTCGCCACCGGCCCGCCACGGTGCGTAACGCGCTCTCCACCTCCGCCACCCGCGCGTAGCAACCGGCCAGGCATTCGATCAGTAGCCAACGCGCCAACCCCCCGAAACCATTGAGTCCAGGTGGGGTTGACACCTCGCGTCAGCCATTGGCTGAGAATGTGCACTGAGGCAGCCCGACGCCCCAACCCCCCCTCTGGAGGCAGCCTCATGCTGGTACAGCCACTTCGGTCCGTGGATCCGCGCCAGAATCCGTCCGTCGCCGGAGCCCCCGAGCACAAGGTCGCGGTGCTGCTCAACGCCAACGCCCGCCGGGTGGACGCACAACTGGTGAAGTCCCTCTCACACGTGGTGCCGGAGCAGGATCTCTTCCTGTCGCGCTCGGAGCTCGACTGCCGGCGGATCGTGCAGACGGTGCTCGAGCGCAACTACCCCCTGGTGTTCACGGGTGGCGGTGACGGGACGTTCCAGGGCTTCGTGAGCGAGGTGTTCCGTCAGTTGGAGCCGCGGGGCCGTTTCGCCGGCAAGCGCGCGCCGCGCTTCGGCGTGCTGAAGCTGGGCACGGGCAACGGCCTGGCCACGTACGTGAACGCCGGCAACGGCGCGGACGGCATCCTGCAGGACGTGGTGCGTGCGCGCGCGGGCGAGATCCCCGGCCACCGGCGGATGGATCTGCTGATGGTGGATGGCATGCGCACGGCCTTCGCGGGCATGGGCGTGGATGGGAAGCTGCTCAACGACTACCTGTGGGTGAAGGACAACCTGGGCCGCGGCGGGCTGCTCAAGAAGATGCTGACGGGCCCGGGCGGCTACTTCTCGGCGGTGGCGCTGAAGACGGTGCCGCACTACCTGTCCAACCCGACGTGGGTGGAGTGCGAGATCATCAACGGCCAGGCCGGTGAGGCGTACCGGGTGGGGCCGCAGGGCAACCCGGTGGGCGCGCCCATCGCCCCGGGGCAGCGCATCTTCCAGGGCAAGCTGATGATGGCGGCGGCGGCGACGATGCCCTTCTACGGGTACGGCTTCCGGATGTTCCCGTTCGCGGGCGAGCGCCGGGGGATGATGCACCTGCGCCTGGGCCAGTTGCACGCCACGAGCGTGCTGGCGAACCTGCCGAAGCTGTGGGCGGGCCGCTGGTTCCCCGAGGGCATCCACGACTTCTACGCCCAGGACGTGCACATCCGCTTCGCCCGGCCCATGCCCTTCCACGTGGGTGGAGACGCGGCGGGTTACCGCGACGACGTGAAGCTGAGCGTGGCGCCCGAGGCGGTGGAGCTGCTGGACTTCCACGGCGCGGTGCACTGAGCGAGGTGCACTGAAGGCGGCGCACTGAGCGCCCTGCCCTCCCGCCGTCCTCCCTCTCCCTCTGGGAGAGGGTCGGGGTGAGGGTCTGCCGCCCTGTCTACCCGCGATCGCGAGCGGCCGGAGGCTTCTCACCCGGCTCGCGGCGGCGGCCCACGGCGAACGCGTAGCTCGAGGTCGCCTTGCCGCTCTCCCGGTGCAGGGCGATCTCCTCCCGCAGCCAGGTGGCCTGCTCGGCCGAGGCCTTGGCGAGGTGGGGCTCCAGATCCTTGTAGAGGGCGTCCAGCTCGGCGTCCTGGAGGGACTCGACGGACTCGGGCTCGAAGCCGGACAGGGCCAGGTGCTGGAGCAGCTCGCGGGGCAGCAGGAGCGGTGCTCCCAGGCGGCGCTCCCAGAAGTCGAGCACGGCGCGGGGCGTCACCCGGCCCACGCGGACCGGATAGGTGAGGCCCAGCCGGCCATTGTGGGCCAGCAGGGGCCGGAAGGTGCCCACCGCATCCGCCAGCGCCAGGAAGATCCGGCCCTGACAGAGGACGGCGTCGAACTCGCCCTCCCGGAAGGCGGGCTTGCGCGGATCCACGCGCCGCACCTCGACCCGGCCGTCCAGCCCGAGCGAGCGCACACGGTCCCGCATGTGGATGAGGGACGTCTCGTCCGCGTCCGCGGCCACCACCGAGCAGCCGAACTCCTGGGCGAGCACCACGCTGGCCAAGCCGGAAGGGCCACAGCCGAGCTCAAGCACACGGCCGCCCTCTTCCAATTGCGCCACCTTCGCGAAGCGACGGGTCGCGATCTCGGAGCTGAAGGGGCGCCGAGCGTCACCAGGGAAGTAGAGCGGGAAGGGCTCAGCCGGGCTCATGAGGAGCCTCTTCTACACCGGTGGCCCGCAATCGCCAATTCCCCCCGCGCACCCGGGCGGGGGCCGCCCTCACAGGTAGTAGACGACCCGCTGCTCCTGCCGCAGCCGGGCATAGATGGAGCGGCGGTGCTCCTCGGACAGCAGGTACACCGACACGCTCACCGACACGTAGGTGCCCTTGCTGCTGGGCTGCTCCCGGATGGAGTCCGGGGAGATCTCCGTGCCCATGAGCGTGCGGAACAGCTCGCGCACATACCCGGCGAACCCGCCCGGCTCCTGCCGCCCCATGACCTTGAAGGTATAGACGGTGGGGTACTCGATGAGCGGCTTCTTCTCCTCGCCGTCACCCGCCGTGCCCTGGGTGGCACCATCTCCCGTACCTTCTGCCTTCATGACTGCTTCCTCGTGCGGCGCAGGGGGCTAGAGGAGGTTGGCCGCGAGCTCGGCCAGGGCGCTGCGCTCGCCCTTGGCCATGGTGATGTGGCCCGCGATCTTCTCATTCTTGAACCGGTTGACCACGTGAACGAGTCCGTTGTTGGTCGCGTCCACGTAGGGGTTGTCTATCTGGAACGGGTCCCCGGTGAGAATGATTTTCGTGTTGTCGCCCACGCGGGTGATGATCGTCTTCACCTCGTGGGGGGTGAGGTTCTGCGCCTCGTCGATGATGATGTACTGGTTGGGGATGGAGCGCCCGCGGATGTAGGTGAGCGCCTCGATCTCCATCAGCCCCAGATCGATCAGCTCGTGGTAGCCCCGGCCCGCCTTCTTGTCGGCGCGGCTCAGGTTCATCAGGAACTCCACGTTGTCGAAGATGGGCTGCATCCAGGGGTTCATCTTCTCTTCCAGGCTGCCCGGCAGGTAGCCGATGTCCCGGCCGAGCGGGAACACGGGCCGGCTGACCAGCAGCTTCTGGTACACGCCCTCCTCCGTCACCTTGTGGAGCCCCGCGGCGATCGCCAGCAGCGTCTTGCCCGTGCCCGCCTTGCCCACGATGGTGACGAGCTTGATCTCGTCGTTCATCACGAGATCCAGCGCGAAGCTCTGCTCCATGTTGCGCGGGCGGATGCCCCAGACGCCCTCGGACTTCATGCCGCGCAGCAGCGGCACCACCCGCCCCCGGGACGCGTTGAAGCGGCCCATGGCCGTGTGCGACGGGTTCGTCTCGTCCTTGAGCAGGATGAACTGGTGCGGCGAGAGCGACTCCTGCCCGGAGATCTCCACCTCGGCGCCGGGCTTGTACATCTGATCCACCATCTCGCGGGGGACCAGGCGCTCGGTGAAGCCCGTGTAGAGCTCGGTGATCTCCACCCGCTCGGCGTCGTAGTCCTCGGCGATGAGGCCCAGCGCGTCCGCGCGGATGCGCAGGTTGGTGTCCTTGGTGATGAAGACGGCCGGCGACTGCGGCTCGCGCTCCATCAAGTCGATGGCCACCGAGAGGATGCGGTTGTCCATCAGGTTGCTGTCCGCCATGGAGAGCGGCAGATCCCTGTCGGTGAAGCACACGCGCAGCACGCCCCCGTGCGGCAGGCGCACCCCGTCCTTGAGCGAGCCCTCCTCCCGGAAGGAGTCCAGGTAGCGCGCCACCAGACGCGCATTGCGCCCCAGCTCGGAGAGATCGCGCTTGAACTGATCGATCTCCTCGATCACGTAGATGGGGATGATGACGTTGTGTTCCTTGAAGCTGTAGATGGAGCGGGGGTCGTGGAGAAGGACGTTGGTGTCGAGGATGAAGTTCTTTCGCATCGTGTGGAGCGCGACCTCGTAGTGGGTGCGACCGCTGGAACCGACCGTGCGACGGGACTCCGACTGACGGACCGCTTCTGCGCCTGACTGCCAACCGAATATTAGGCCGGGCCTCCCACGCGGGAAGCGGCCCAGCACCGTTTGGGGCCTACCTCGGGTGTAACGCACACGCTAACAAGGTGGTTCCCACCACGCTCATGGATCCCCGGATCACTGGACGCCCGCCCCTCCTGCTGTTCCACGGGTCCAGATGTCCTCGGGCCAACACCCCTACAGGTAGCGGATCTGCACGATGGTGTATTCGATTTCCCCACGCGGGCGGATCACCTCGACGGTGTCGCCGACCTTCTTGCGCAGCAGGGCCCTGGCGATGGGGGACTCCACGCTGATGCGGCCCCCGGCGGTGTCGATCTCGTCCGAGCCGACGATCTGATAGGTCACCCGGGCCTCGTCCTCGTCCTCGAGCGTCACGGTGGCGCCGAAGTAGACGCGGCGGGTGTCCGGCTGCTCGGACGGGGTGACGATGGTGGCGGTGTCCAGGCGCTTCTGGAGGAAGCGGATGCGCCGGTCGATCTCCCGCAGGCGCTTCTTGCCGTAGATGTACTCGGCGTTCTCGGAGCGGTCGCCCTGGGCGGCGGCGGCGGACACCTCGGCGGTGACCTTGGGCCGCTCCTCGTTGAGCAGACGCAGCAGCTCCTTGTGCATGCGCTCGGCCCCAGAGCGGGTGAGGTAGCGCCGGTGGACCCCACCCTCCAGTTGCAGCGCGTCGTTCTCCTCGGGGGCTTCCTCGGAATTCCGGACGTCTCGGGACATGGCCTCTGTATAGCGCCTCCCGAGAGCGGCGGAAGGAAGCGCGGGGGCGGGCCGTTGAAGGGTGGCTGTCAGGTGACGGGGGGAACGATCGCCAGTAGAAGTCCGAGGCGAGTGCTGGTAGAGAGCGCCTCGCAGACGCCGGAGACCAAGGAATCCGGCGTCTGACCAAAAAAGAATAGTGCGAGTCGCTAGCTCAGCTGGTAGAGCACCGGCCTTTTAAGCCGAGGGTCGGGGGTTCGAGCCCCCCGCGACTCACAGAGGTCCCCGTCGTCTAGAGGCCCAGGACGCTGGCCTTTCAAGCCGGTAACACGGGTTCGAATCCCGTCGGGGACACACAAGCCGAGGCCGGAAGCCGCTGAGCAATCAGGGGTTTCCGGCCTCGGTGTTTTCAGGCTCCGGCGCGTCTCCAGAATGTCTCCAGATTGGAGACGTATCCCGCCGGACTGCATCGCCACCCTCGGAGTTCCCTACGCGCTGCGCCTGGTGTCCGGCCTGCGTGCGCCCAGGTCGCCGGTCCGCGGCTCGGACGTCGCCGGCGTCGTGGAAGCGGTGGGCGCCCACGTTACCGGCTTCGCACCCGGCGACACCGTGTTCGGCTCGGTGTGGACGGGAGGTTACAAGCGCGGCGCTCCCGGGACCTTCTGCGAATACACCGTGGTCCCGGCGACACAACTGGCGCACAAGCCGGCGCAGCTCAGCTTCGAGGAAGCCGCCGGGGCGGTGATGTCAGGCGTGACGGCGCTGGTGGCCATGCGCGATGTCGCTCGCGTCCGCGCAGGCCAGCAGGTGCTCGTCAACGGTGCCTCCGGTGGCCTGGGGACGTTCGCCGTGCAGATCGCCAGGGCCTTGGGTGCCAGGGTCACGGGCGTGTGCAGCACGAGCAACGTCGAGCTGGTGCGTTCACTCGGTGCCTCCCACGTCATCGACTACACGCGGACGAGCTACCCGGAGCAGGACGCGCGCTACGACGTGGTGATGGACAACGTGATGAACCACCCTCCGTCGGTCTCGGCGCGCGTCCTCACCGCGAATGGGATGTTGCTGCCCAACAGCATCGGCACCCACAAGTGGCTGGGAACGCTGCCTGGCATGGCGTTCGGGGCGCTCTTCAAGTCCAGGCAGTGGCGCACGATTCAATTCGTCCCGTCACGCAAGAATCTCGAGGACATCGGCGCGCTGATTCAATCGGGCGCCGTGAAGGTCGTGATAGACAGGACCTATCCGCTTGCGCACGCCGGCCAGGCCGTGGCGCACATGGTGAGCAGGCGCGCGCGCGGACAGATCGTGATCAGCGCCATGTAGGCGACGGCGAGCAGGCGTCCCCCCTTCTGTGCACTGGGATGGAGGTGCGGTACCACGAACGGGTCCGAGGCACCTGTGAGGCTCACGTACCGGGCCGCCAGTTCGCGCGCCTCAGCCTTCGCCGCCGGCCTGTACGCTCACCCACGGCGCGCTCTTCTCCCCGGACGTGCGGTGCCGCCAGAAGAAGAAGACCGGGGAGCATAGGCGGAATGGGAGCCCTGTTGCGGGCGAGGGCCGGGGTAGGTGGTCGTCCAGGGGTAGCGCGACACGCATTGGACGGTGCAGGAGGGCCCTGAGGAGGACCGCCCGACGCGCTCCAGGCACACCCCCTCCCCTGCGCAGGCGACCAGTCGCCTTGGGTTATGAGAGAGAGTGCATCCCTCAGCCGTGCGTCACTCCCACAGCGCATGCTGCGCTGGCCATCCTGGCAGGTGCCTGGGGTGAGGGCAACTCGGACAGGTGCAGGAGGCCTAGTCCACTCGCGGTGTCCTCTCCCTCCTCGGTTCCTTCCTGGTCGCTGCCTCAAGCGCCACGCTCGCCTTCTCACCTGCTTGGGGGAACTCCCATGACCGCGCTCTCCCGTGCCTCGGGCGACAGGTGCGCAGTACCTCATGGTCATCTCGGTGGTCGCGTGCCCCATCAACTCCTAGATGACCTTGTGTTCGCGGAGACGTACGATGCGGCCTGATTTTCGTGTTGCGCACCCACGACATCGACGGCGGGCGAACGGATAACTCATGAGTTTCCAGCCTCAAACCTACACGGTCGATAAGATCGTCAGCTGGATCAACACAGGGCGACTCGCCCTACCCGATTTCCAGCGGCGTTTTGTCTGGACGCCGAGCAAAGTGGCAGACCTCATCGACAGCGTGTCCCGCGGTTGGCCGATCGGATCGCTTCTGCTGCTGGATGGACCGCAGCCCTTTAAACCCAGGCCGATCGAGAATGCTCCGCCTCTGCGGGGAAACGTTGAGGTATTCGTCCTAGATGGCCAACAAAGGGTGACTGCTTTGTTCCACGCGGTCGCCGACGTGTCAGACGTCGTCTACTATATCGACTTCAATGCGCTTGAGCACGGCGACGAATACGTGAAGTGGCAGGAAAGAGCATCGTTTGAAGCAGCTTACCCGACGGTCACCGACCAAGCTGCGCGTCGCATCGCAAAGGTGTCGGTGGTCTTCGATGAGCCATCTTTTCACGAGTGGCAGCGACACCTGCCCCACGATGTAGGTTCGCTCATGGTCTCCTTGCGCGATCGAAACCTGCCGGGCCTACGGGCCAATGTGTACAAATTCATCGGCGTCGCCCTCGAACAGGACATCGCGCTTGAAGCGCTCGCTCGAATCTTCGAGACAACCAACCGTACCGGCGTTCGTCTTAACGCCTTTGATCTCATGATTGCCGTTCTCTATCCACAGAAATTCAACCTTTGGGAAGAATGGGAGAACGCGCGCGCTGAGCACGAACTCCTCGGAAATTTCGAGGTCGACGGAATCGAGATCCTGAAGCTAATCGCGCTTTGGGAGCGCAGGGAACAGCAGAATTCTGGCAAGCGGCTCACCGTCAAGGGTGTAAGGCAAGGTGACGTGCTAGCGGTCGAAGCCAGCCGCGTCCGGGCTCTATGGCCACGGGCAGTCGATGCATACGACGCTGCGCTTGAGTACGGCCGCAGGAAATTCGGGCTGGTGGACGCCAAAAGTGTGCCGTCCAGCGCAATGATCCTAACACTCGCATTCATGCTGGACGGGAAGTTCGCGATTTCGGCCGTCGACAACTGGTATTGGTCGTCGATCGCATCGCAGTCCTACGCTCAAGGTGCCAATACCCGAGTTGTGAGCGACGTGGATCGTGTAGCGTCCGGCTCTTGGTCTCGGTACCACGGGGCTCCTGAGCAGGAGGAAACTCTGAAGCTCGCGCTCATGGAGCCGGTGCGCCGCAATCGCTTGTTGACCCGAGGTGTTGGATGTCTCCTCGCATCGCGCGGCGCCCTTGACCCATTAACGAAGCAACCCCTTAAAGGCGTGAAAGAACTTCAGTTCATTAGCAGGACGGCCCTCCACAACCAGCTCGCAAATGCCAACGCCGATACGCCCATCGTCGACCAGATCTTCATGGATGCCACTTCGGCCAAGCGAGTGAGGGTTGCGATGCGGAAGGGGCGGAGTTTCAGCTCAGTCCTCGACCAGAACGCACTTGCCCAGCAGGGGTTCGCGCAACAAACAGTGTCTCCAGACGCTGACCAGCTCGATCGGCGGGCAGGGATCGTGGCGCGCTGGCTCGTAGACGCTGCGACTGGCACAGGAGACGCGCCGTGAGCAAGCCAAGAAACCGCGCCTGGAGTCCGTACTGGCCGATCGTCCTACTGGCCCTGGGCTTCTTCGGATTCTGGCTTGCGACGTTGTGGGTGGTTCCCACGACGGCTGCGTTGCTGGGGATCGAGCGGTGTGAGAATCGGATGGAGGTGATATCGTCGGCAGTTCATGGGGAAACGACTCCGGGACAGGAATGCCTTAAGCCCGTGGATGCATTGGCAGCCTACGGGACCATGGGCGACATGTTCGGGGCCGTTAACGCGCTGTTCTCTGGCCTTGCCCTCGCCGGGGTAGTTCTGACCCTCTACTGGCAGGCACGAGAACGCCGTCGTGACAACAAGCCCTTTCTGATCCCGTCACTTGACGAACAGGAGGATGGGACGGGAGGAGTCGTCATCTCGAAGCCCGGCAAAGCCAGCGCCGTCATCGGACTTCCAGTCGTATTCGGATTCTCGCTTACCAACTCAAGCCCTGCTGCGGCTCTAAACGTCCATGTCCAAGCTGGAATTGCCGAGACCAGCTTCAAGAAAGGAGAAGCACTCCCGTTGCCCATCGGCCCGAAGGGGACTTCCAACCTGAAATTGGCGGGGAAAATTGCTGGTACTGATGCGAACACGCTCGTGGAGAAGCTCAGGACCGGGGCTATCCTGACCCTGGAAGTCGAGGTCACCTACGGTAACTTGGAAGCAGTACGCTGGCGTACAGTGGTCCAGTATCGATTAAGCCTGGACGAGCACGCGAGAGAGAGAGATGGAACTCTCCTGCAGGCTGCAATCGATGATAGCCAACCTGAATCGGAATCGCCTGCGACCGGAGCATGGACAGGCACGACCAAGATTGCTCTTGTGCTCACCCCCGTGCAGGGATCCTGGAGCTTCGGGGAGGTCGAAGCCTCGTGACCTATTCCTTTCGCTCGGCGTTGCAAGTAACACTTCACTACCATGCCTTGGTGCCGGACGGCGTCTTCGTGCCATGGGAAGGCGGCGTGTGCTTCGAGACGTTGTCGCCGCCCACGCAAGGTGAGGTGGAGCGCTGGTTCGCCACCATGAAAACATCGTGCGCCAACTACCCTGACACAGGGGACAGGGGGAGCCTGTTGGCTGTAGCGCAGGGGGCAGATACTTCTCTGGCAAATGGCAATTGGAGGGTATGAGGAACGCCCATGAGCGACGAGCGCACGCCTGCTGAGCCCGAAGTCATGGAGCTCACGTTCTGGAGGAAGAACGGCTGGACGGCCAGGGTCATCAAAGAACGAGGAGGACGACGGCTGGGCCGTGGAAATCCGCAAGCAGGGGCTCGCCGAACCCGTCCTCATCAGTCCGTGGGTGGATGGGCTGCGATAAGAAGAACCCCAAGCCCTTGAGCATAGGCGGCATGGGAGCCCTGTTGCGGGCGAGGGCCGGGGTAGGTGGTCGTCCAGGAGGGCCGCGCGACACGCATTGGACGGTGCAGGAGGGCAGGCACACCCCTCCCCTGCACAGGCGACCGGTCGCCTTGGGCTGTGCGAGAGAGTGCATCCCTCGGCCGTGCGTCACTCCCACAGCGCCTGCTGCGCTGGCCCCCTGGCAGGTGC
Source organism: Archangium sp. (assembly GCF_057119385.1). Lineage (NCBI taxonomy): Bacteria > Pseudomonadati > Myxococcota > Myxococcia > Myxococcales > Archangiaceae > Archangium > Archangium sp. The sequence continues at coordinate 102,203 of NZ_DBNGVP010000043.1, forward strand.
GTATTGCGCGCAGGGAGAATTCCTCCAGGAACGCCGGGCGTGCAGGCGCCCACACGATTCGTCAGAGGCGGAGCGGGCGCTTCAGTGATAGGCCATGCCGCCATGTCCGGCGACTCACCCGTCCCCGCCCCCGGCGGCTTGCCCACCCTGCGCTTCCCCCCCGAGCTCCCCATCTCGAGCCGGGTGGAGGACATCACCGCGGCCATCTCCGCCCATCAGGTGGTCATCGTCGCGGGCGCCACCGGCTCGGGGAAGACGACGCAGCTGCCCAAAGTCCTGCTCGCCATGGGGCGTGGCCGCCCGCGCCAGATTGGTGTCACCCAGCCCCGGCGTATCGCCGCGACGAGCGTGGCGGCTCGCGTGGCTCGCGAGCTCGGCACGGAGCTGGGCACGGACGTCGGCTACCAGATTCGCTTCGAGGACCGCTCGTCCCGGCAGACGGCCGTGAAGTTCATGACCGACGGCGTCCTGCTCGCGCAGATTCACAGCGACCCGCTCCTGAAACGCTACGACACCATCGTGCTCGACGAGGCCCACGAGCGCAGCCTCACCATCGACTTCCTGCTCGGGTGGCTCAAGCGCCTCCTCCCCAGGCGCCCCGACCTCAAGGTGGTGGTGAGCTCGGCCACCATCGAGACCGAGCGCTTCTCGCAGTTCTTCGGGGGGGCTCCCGTCATCCAGGTGGAGGGCCGCACCTTCCCGGTGGACGTGCTCTACGAGCCGCCTCCCGAGGACGCCGAGCTCGCCGACTCCGTCGCCGATGCGGTGGCGGACGTGCTCTCGCTCGACCCGGACGGGGACGTCCTCGTGTTCCTCCCCGGGGAGCGGGAAATCCGCGAGACCGAGAATGCCCTGAACGCGCGCGAGCTCCGCGGCACGGTGGTGCAGCCCCTGTATGCGCGCCTGTCGGCCGCCGAGCAGTCGCGCGTCTTCGCCACCATCCCCCAGCGCCGGGTCATCCTCGCCACCAACGTCGCGGAGACGTCCGTCACCATCCCGGGAATCGTGTACGTCGTGGACACGGGGGTGGCGCGCCTGTCGCGCTACGACCCACGCTCGGGCACCACGCGCCTGCACATCGAGCCGGTCTCCCAGGCCAGCGCCGACCAGCGCAAAGGGCGCTGCGGACGCGTGCGCGAGGGCATCTGCGTGCGCCTCTACGACGAGGCGGGCTTCACCTCGCGGTCCGCCTTCACCGACCCGGAAATCAAGCGCACCGGGCTCGCGGGGGTCATCCTGCGGATGAAGTCCCTCGGCCTCGGTGACGTCGAGGACTTCCCCTTCCTCGACCCGCCCCAGCCCAGGGCCATCGCCGAGGGCTGGCGGGTGCTCGAGGAGCTCGGGGCCATCGAGGGCAAGGAGCGCACCTTGACGCCGCTCGGGCACCAGCTCGCGCGCTTCCCGGTGGACCCGCGCATCGCTCGGATGATTCTCGCCGGCGCCGAGTACGGGTGCCTGGACGAGGTGCTCATCGTCGCCGCGGCGCTCAACCTGCAGGACCCGCGCGAGCGGCCCCGGGAGCTCGCGCAGAAGGCGGACGAGTCGCACCAGCGCTTCCGTGACGAGCACTCGGACTTCACGGGGCTCCTCAAGCTGTGGGCGTTCGTGCGCGAGGCCGAGGGCCGGGGGACGTCCCATCTGCGGCGCGTGTGCCGGGACAACTTCCTGTCCTTCCTGCGGGTGCGCGAGTGGCGGGACGTCCAGCGCCAGCTCGAGGAGACCGTCCGCGAGCTGCGCCTGCCGCGCAAGGGCCGGGGCGCCCCGGCGCGCGGGGACGCCCTGCACCAGGCGCTCCTCACCGGGCTCCTGTCCCGCATCGGCCAGTGGAATCCGGAGCAGCGCCACTATACGGGCTCGAAGCAGACGCGCTTCATGGTCCACCCCTCGTCGGCGCTCGCGAAAAAGCCCCCCGCCTGGGTGATGGCGTTCGAGCTCGTGGAGACGTCCCAGCTGTTCGCGCGCACCGTGGCGAAGCTCGACCCGGAGTGGCTCGCGGCGGCGGCCCCCCACCTGCTCAAGCGCAGCTACTCCGAACCGCACTGGTCGGAGAAGTCCGCGCGCGCCGTGGTGAAGGAGAACGCGACCCTCTTCGGGCTTCAGGTCTTCAAGGAGCGCCCCGTGGCCCTGGCCAGCATGGACCCCGCCCAGGCCCGGCTGATGTTCATCGAGCATGCCCTGGTGCGCGGCGAGTACCGCACCCGGGGGGCGTTCCAGGAGAAGAACCGCCAGGTGCTCGAGCGCGTGGCGCGCCTGCGGGACAAGGCCCGGCGCAGCGAGCTGCTCGACAGCGAGGCACTGCTGACGTTCTTCGACCAGCGCCTCCCGGAGGACGTGACGGACGGAGCGAGCTTCGAGGCCTGGCGCCGCAAGGCCGAGGCGGCCGACCCCGACGTGCTCGTCCTGTCGATGGAGGATGCCCTCTCGCACGACCCGGACCTGTCCCCGGCGCACTACCCGGACGCCATCACCCTGCACGGCGCGTCCGTGCCGGTGACGTACACCTTCGACCCCGCGGCCGAGGACGACGGCATCACCCTGAGCGTGCCGCTGCTGCTGCTCGCCCAGCTGGTCCCGGGTGAGCTCGACTGGACCATCCCCGGGTGGCAGCGGGAGAAACTCACCGCCCTGCTCGAGCAGCTCCCCCGCGCCCAGCGCAAGCAACTGGGGCCGGTGCCGGACCTGGTCGACCGTCTCGAGAAGGAGCTCGTGCCCTTCCGCGGGCCGATGATTCCAGCGCTCGCGCGTGCGGTGTCCCGGCTGTGCGGCGTGGACGTGCCCGAGGAGTCCTTCCGGGCGGATGCCGTGGTGCCGTACCTGCGCATCACGCTCCGGGTGCTGGACGAGCGGGGAAAGGAGCTCGCGCGGAGCCGCGACGCCGACGCGCTGCTCGAGCAGTACGGGGGACATGCACGGGCGGCGCTGCGCAGCGCGGCACCGGCTTCGGAGTGGGAGCGCAAGGGGCTGACGGCCTGGACCTTCGGCGAGCTGCCCCCCATGGTCACCCGGCGGGTCGGCAAGCTCGAGGTCCGCAGCTACCCCGCGCTCGTCGACCGGGGCGCTGCCGTGGACCTGGTGCTGCTCGAGACCTCCCCCGCCGCCGACGCGGCCACGCGCACGGGGGTCCGCCGGCTCCTGATGCTCGCCGCGCGCGGACACGTGGCCGTCAGCGCCGCGCGCATGCCGCCGCCCTTCCCGTCCCTGGACGGCGCGCCGCCCGCGCGGGGCCAGGCCGACGCCTTCCGGGCGCTCGTCCTCGCACGCAGCGTCGACGATGCATTCAAGCTCGCACCGGGTGCGCCGCTGCCCCGCACGAAGGCGGCCTTCGAGGCGCTGCTCCGTGAGGGCTCACCGCGCATCGAGCCTGCGGCCCTGGACTGGGCGGACGCCGTCGCCACCACCTCCCGGGAGCTCGCCGCGACGCTCGGTGCACTCAAGGCCGCATCCAAGGGGCCGAGCGGCGCGGCGGCCGTGCGGGACATCCGCTCGCAGCTCGGGCACCTGTTCCCCGCGAACCTCATCGAGTGGATTCCCTTCGTGCGCCTGCTGAACTACCCGCGCTACCTCCGCGCGGCCCAGGCACGGCTGTCGCGTGCGGTGGCGAACCCCGGCAAGGACGCGGGGAAGGCCGAGCCCTTCACCCCCCTGTGGGAGACCTTCCTCGCCAGGCGCGCCACCGTGCGTGACCAGGAGGCGGCGCAGGAGCTTCGGTGGGCCTTCGAGGAGCTCCGCGTGGCC
>NZ_DBNGVP010000044.1:0-67850 GCF_057119385.1 Archangium sp.
AAGTGGGCCCACCCGCGCACGCTCCGGCGCTGGTGGTTCAACTTCCCGGCCGACCTCTACCTCACCGACCGGGCCTTGTTCGTCGTCCTCCACCCTCGGTGGTTTCGCTCCTGGTGGGAGCAGAAGGTCGAGCACCTCAACGCCAAGAAGGTGCGCATCCCCTGGATGAACGACCGCCTCGTCCTCTACTCGCTCGACGCCCCGCTTCCAGAAAGCGCGGAACCGTCAAGTGCTCCCTCGACGGCCCCATCGGACGTTCGGTGCTAGGGCTATCGAGATCGGGTGAACCCCCCCACCCCAGGGGGACAGTGGTTCCCTTGTCTCGGGTCCAATCCGCAAGGCCCCGGTTTTCATCGAGGACCCCCCCGGGCATGGGGGCAACTCGAATTTTTGGGGCTTACCTGGGCGGGGCTCCTCCTGGCCCGAACTCCCACCCAGGTGAATCCCAGCTTACTTCTTGCGCTTACTCCTCGGACTCCGCTGCTTGATCTCCTGCGGCAGCTCCACGCGCTTCATGTAGACCTCCGCGTCAATGCCACCGGGTTTGAGCGGTGTATGGTGGACAAGAACGACCTCGTAATCGAGGGCGCTGCCATTCTTGTCTTGCCCCATGTCGACGAACTCCCCCTCGGATGGGACGCGGGTGAATTTGAACTTTCGGCCGATGCGCTGGAAATCAGCCACGCTTCCAGGCTTCGGGTCGATGAACAACGTCACAGTAGCCATTACGTTCTTCTTTCTCTCCCTCTACGGAGGCAATGCACCGACGACACGTCGGTGTTGCACTCGCATAGATCCGCGAGGGGGAGCCGTCGAGGTGCTTATCGCCCGCCCCCAGGGCAATAACGATGTTGCGTCTTCTCTCAGCACGTGTATCGGCCCTTTCCATGACGGTACCCAGTGCTCACCCACCACTTCCTCGCGCAACGAGGGGTACGGGCGTCCCTGACACTTAAAAATCTCGAGGACTACCGGGAGAAGTGACCGGGGACTTCCGGCGGTGGAGTTGCACCGGAGCTGGTGCCCGACAACCCGGCCCCCGCCACACCACCCGGACGAGACCGGGAACACCCCGGTGGGTGCTGGTGCAGCTTGGACGGTGCCTATCTTCTCGGGCTTCTTCACCGCCCCTGGCGCATCACTTCCCGCAGGTGCTCGGCCAGCCCGAGCAGGATGGCCATTGCTACCCGGCGAGTGAGTGGTGAGGTGGCCAGCTTCTTCATGGCGCCCATCATCGTTTTCACCTCCCTTCCCCTGGAACTACAGGCACGACACGGGCAGCAGACCGTCAGCCCTGCTCCCCGGTAGGTGGTGGTTGCTCCCCCGGCGTGCCGGGCTGGACGGGAGAGCTTTCCTCCAACGGACGGGTTGGCTCCGTTCCCGCTACTGGACGGGGTTGCGCGGTCTCCTTCGTCTCGGATGGAGACGGCTTCGACGCTCCGCTCCAGTCCCAGGGCCGCAGAACCACGTCTTCCCTGTCCGCGTACTCCCCGCCGGTGACGTTGTGCGACGTCAACAGGTGCGCCGGGTTCTCCTCGCCCCGGAGCACACGGCCGAGCTGATGCAGCCTGTTCTCCACCAGCAGAAGGATGGCGCTGATGATGACGGGTGCACTGTGTGTCCGCTCCGGGTCGGGCACCGCGCCCATGGCGACGCTGTCCGCGATCCAGTGGGCGCCCTCGATGGCGTAACGAATTTCCCCCAGCTCAGCGGAGAGGCTGATGTTTTCCATCTGGATTCCTCCTCGGGTGGATTGGATGAAGACGCACTGGCCGACCAGCCAGGACGTCAGCGGGAATGCCCGCCAAGGTTCTTATGCCGAAGCGCGGACGCTCTTGATGATCCCGACGAATGGCGCCGCCGAGAGCGGTGAGCGCCGGGAGTTGTCAGCCCCATCGAGTACTTCCTCGGCCCAGCTAACATTAGGGGGGGCCATCACCACGGGGAGTCCGATGAAGCTGGGCTGGACGGCGGTACTGCTAATGCTCCTCGCGGGGTGCGGATCCATCAACGAAGCGAGCGGTTCCCTCGGGACCAGACCCACGCCATCACCCGGTGCCAAGCCCGCCGTGAAGAAGGAACTGCCGTGGCTGGTGGTGCCGGGCGGGCAGATGAAGACGACCCTCTTCTATGGCCCTTGGCAGTGTCGCCGGGAATTCTTGAACCAGTGCCAGAGGGAGTGTGCCGGTGAGGGCTACCCGCTCATGGGCTGCATATGGCTGGCCGATCTCAAGTTCGACTGGAAGGGACGCCTCGTCCTCTTGCCCGTGGACGTTGAGGCCGGTAGCCGCTACGGCATCTACCACTGCTGCTGCAAGTTCCCCACGCGGACGAAGGCGGAGAACGAGGTTGCGCGCCAGGAGTGGAAGAACGCGATGAAGTCCTACCGAAAGAGCTGGAGTGAACGGTTCGGGGAATGGCCATCGGTGGATGGCGTGTCATGGCCGGGGCACCACATCCGGGACCTCTGGCACGGCGGCAACCCGGTGGAGCCCAACAACGTCTTCCCCGCGCAGCCGGGCGTTCACGACCTGTACAACAGGGCGTATCCCGCGTGCTACGACGGCCAGCCGCCCTGGAATACCGTGGGACCTGACCTGCCCTACACGGACAACTGACGATGACCACGCCCATGAGCAGCCTGCTCGAAGAGGTCTCCCGCGACCACTTCCCGTATCCACCCGCTACGCCCGAAAAGATCGCGGAGTTCGAGCAGCGGGTGGGCTGGAGGCTGGACCCGGACCTCCGGGCCTTCTACCTGCACTGCAACGGGGCGGAGCTGATTGAACGGTTGCCGGACACCCCCTACCGCATCCTTCCTCTGTCCAAGATCGTCCGGGCACGGGTGGCCATCTACGGTGAGGATGACGACAAATGGGGTCCCGCGTCGATGTACACCCTCTGTGACGTACAGGACGGGGATTACGTCCTGGTAGACGTGAGCCGCCAGGAGAATGGCCGCTACCCCCTCATGGACGGCTACCATGAGGCGTGGCCGAACCCGGAATACTGCGGGCCAGTCGCCAACTCTTTCTCGAAGTTCTTGGAGGCGGCGATCCGTTCTCGACGCCCCGTGTACTGGTTGGAGAAGAAGTGATTCAACGCGCTCGGGACTCCGCCTTGGGCGGCATTGGCCCCAGCCTCTTCTCCTCCTTCTCCTTCGCTCGGAAGAACATGGCCACTGCACCCGAGAAATGGCAGGCTGGGCTCAATCAGAAACAGCGCAAAGCCAAAACGTCTAATCAAAACGGCCCCAGAGGATGCGTCATGGCGAAGATCGGAGAGAATGACCCATGTCACTGCGGGAGCGGCAAGAAGAGGAAGAAGTGCCATGGGGACATTGCCGCCGCTCCGCCTAGCGTGCCGCTGGACGTGCGGGCGGAGGCTCGGCGCTTTCTGAACCAGCCTGGAATAAAGCCGGGCTGTTACGATGCGCCGGAGTTCCTCGCTCTTGAACAGAGGGACCCAGGAGTTGCTGAGGAATACGCGTGGCACGTCCTGACTCGTGCGCGGACGCCCGAGGAAGATGAGCGCACGCGGCGCATCGTCTCCCGGCTCCAAGCGGCCATCGAGGGGCGCTGCACCCCGGAGGAATTGCTGGGCCAGTGTGTTAATACCTCCTCCGCGATCTCGCGGATGCTTGACGCGGAGGGAATTTGGTCCTTCGTAGTGCGGGGCTCGACGAAGACCGAGTTCGATGCGTCCCTAGGCATAGAGGCGCAGTACTTCTGGAGCCGCAACAAAGACCGCGACTTCACAGGCGGCTACGCCGGGCACGCTTGGGTCGTTGCGCCCCCGTTCGTCGTCATCGACTTCACGGCGGCGCACCAGCGCTGGAGCGATGGAGGGGGTCGGCACGTCCCGGCGGGCGCAGTACTTCAAGAGTTCGCAAGCGCGCGGTTCGTCAGACCACATCTCGATCTCGTCCATCCCCTCCCGCACGAGCGTCCGAGCGACCACGCGATGATCCATCCCAAGCTTCAGGACTTCTGGGCGCGGCTAAAGCCGGTCGAGATCAAGTGCGGTTCGATCCTGCGAGTCTACCAGCCCGATGGCATCGGGCTCTTGGATGCTCCACTTGAGGGCCTTAAACGTCCTTCGTTCGGCGGCCTTTCTCCGCTGGAGTTCTACCGGCAGGCCATCGCAGGGGGTGGTACCGACGCCTAATGGCAGGATCCGCGTTCACATCTTGGGTCTATCGGTGCTCCCCAGGGTAGGCCGTGAAGTGGACCTCCGCACCGTCCTGAGTTTCCTCAATGCTGTCGATGAAGATGCAGATTTCAGTGTCGCTGGGGAGGCTCTGGACGCGCCGGAGCAGCGCGGGATCCTTCGAGGCGGCATCCATCAGGGCGGTCGTGAACGGTTGTTGTACCCGGCTTGGGTAGAGTGTCAGCACGGCCCGAACTGCGTCTGGTTGCCCCACCTCGCGAAAACGACCTTTCACGAGCGGATTAACGTTCGGCCTCACCTCGATGATTCGCATTCGTGCCCTCCATGACCGCGTCCTTCCAGGACGCTGAAGACTACTCCGCGCGGACGACACGCACAGGAAGAAACAGGAGGGTGCTTGTGGGGCGGGGGCAGTAGTGTGGCGCAGGCGGCTTGGGCAGGCGGTATCGAGCGGGTAGCAGGCGAGCGCGTCCTTCAAGACGCAGCCCTCCCGTGGCGAACCGCCGAGCAGGGGTGCTCATCATAAGGGGCAGAACTTCCCGCAGCAGAGCGCTTGGGGGTTACAGCGACCTGCGCCAGCCCAGGGTTCAGGGACCCACAGCGACATTGGCCCCGTCTCCAGAATGTCTCCAAGGCTGGAGGGGACTCCGGGGGACAGGTGGGACCGCCGGGGACTGGCCCGTGGATTTGAAGTGCCCGAATTTACTCGCGATTCCTCGAAAGGCGTGTGCCGTCGCGGGTTTAGGACACCCCTCGTCCACGGGTTCAAGTCCCGTACTCCTCGCCATGGAAACCCTTAGGGGTTGCTGGGCTCTTGTTTTTCATCTCGATGGAGCTGTGAACCAGGCTCAGTCGCCGCCGAAGAAGATGCGGCCCAGGCCCTCGCCCAGCGCGTTGCCGAACTGGCCGACGACGCCGTACTTGCCCGACGCCGCATCCTCCACGAAGCGCTCGCGGGAGTTGGGGTCTCCCAGCGTGGTGATGGCGTTGCCCGCCGCATTGCCCGCCTGCAGGAAGATGCCGTAGTCGCCGCTCTGGGACTTGCGGGCCAGCTCCTCCAGGCCCTTGGTATCGCCCGTGATGCCGGCCTCCGCCAGGGTCACCGCCGTGCCGACGACGCCGTTGAGCGCGTTGGAGATGTGCTGGCCCGTCACGGCGTCCACCGCGCCAATGCCCGCCAGGCCCGGCCCCTTGCCGAACAGGTAGTTGGTGACGCCCGCCAGCACCCCATCCACGATCTTCCCCGCCTGCGTCTGGGCCGGGCTGTTGGCCGCCACGCTGAAGCCGTTGGTGGCCGCGCCGGCCGCCGTCAGCGAGTCGCCAATCACGCCCAGCGCCTTGGACTGCTTGGACAGGTTGGCCAGCTTGGACTTGTTGGCGGCCAGGAAGTCGTCCATCCGCCGCAGCGAGGTGTCGAAAGGCTTCAGCGCCTTGGCCTTGCTTTGCGTGGCGATCTGCAGCTGCTTCTGCAGCCGGCCCATCAGCTGCGGGTCCTTCTTGACCGCGGGGTTGTTGAGCAGGTTCTTGGTCTGCTGGATGGTCTTGTCGTACCCGCGCTCCACCAACTCACGGCCGACGGCGAGGTGGGCGCGGTTGTTGAGCGCCGTGTTCACGCCCTGCTGGGTGTTCTGCAGCTTGGCGCCGATGTTGAGCTTCTTGTCCAGGCCGTACAGCAGGGAGCCGGCGGCTCCGCCCCAGGTGTTGACGGTGCTGCTCAACTCCGCGGCCTGCTCCAGCGGGGTCTTCTTCTCGGCGCCGCCCGCCCGGGCATCCGCCACCTCGAACCGGCTCTCTCCGGAGAAGCCCACCTCGTGCGGCTTCGCTTGCGGCTCGGGTGTGACGACCTTGGGGGTCGGAGACTCCGTGGGGCGGGTAGGGACAGCAGTCCCCGAACGGCCAACGCTCGAAATGCTCATGACGGCCTCTGTGCTTCGTCTGAGGGTGGAGATGGAACCTGTTCAGTTCAACACCCTCCAGTGTGGCAGCGCGGCGTCAGCGCAGCGTCAGCGCAGCGTCAGCGCACGGGGATGCCTTCAAGACGAGGGCTTCCGCCTGCCCCGGGGCTTCCCCCATCGAACGAGGAGCCGGCCGCCGGCGGGGCCTCCGCGGGCCGTGGCGGCGAGGCCTTGCCGGGCCGCACCAGTCCCACGCCGAAGCCCAGGGCCATCACGGCGGCGCCGATCGTCAGAATCGGCAGGACGCGGCGCTCCCGGAGGGGCCCACCGCCCGGCACGGTCTCCTCCGGCTCGCCCCGCAGCGCCCGCTGGAAGGGGCGGAGCATGGCCTCGAATCCGAACGCCCACAGGCTGAACAGGGAGGTGATGAAGAGCATCCCGAGCAGGTTCGGAATCCACGTCCCGCCATCGGGGAGGCTGGTCAACCGGGGACCCCAGACGGCGAAGGCCACCCCATAGCCCCCCGCGGCCAGGGCCGTGGACAGCGCCCACTTGTCTCGCATACGCCAGGGCCGCCCGGGACCGGCCACGCGCGCGAGCAGCAGATGCACGCCGTAGAGGACCAGCGACACCTTGCCCCAGACCTCCTTCCACTCGCCGATACCGCCATGCCCGGTCTCGTCCACGCCGCCCAACAACTCGTAGAGCCAGAGCAGGCGTTGTCCCACCTGCGTCAAGAGCTCCTGCTGCATCTCCTCCATGAGGCCGATGCTCACGAGCATGAACCAGCCGAAGTGGCCCGCCAACGCGAACACCTCCTGGGTGCTGGCCAGCAAGCCCAGGCCATGCGCCAACAGCGTGCGCACCAGGCGTTCCAACGGATGGCGAGGGGAGGGTTGCTTCATCGACACCATGTTCTCCCTGGGTCCCGGGCAGCCAGCACCCGCGGCCCGGAATCCGTAACCCAGGTGGACGTCGTCATCAACGGAGGGCGCGGTTCGAGCACCGTTCGCCCCTCGTGGGCACATCCGCCCTGTCACATCGTTCCATGCCTGTCTCTACATCCCGGAACCTCATCCGTACGAGAAAGGAGCTGGGAGTGATTGAAGTCATTCGAGGACGAGCGGGGGCGGCGGTGCTCGCGCTCGCGCTGGCCACCGCGGGGTGTGGAGCCGGGCCGGAGACGGCTTCCCCCTCAACCCAGACCCTCCATTCTTCCCTCGCCCCCGGAGTGGACCCCTTCGATCCGGCGGTCTTCAACTGGCAGTTCTACCTGCAGGCCAACGCGGACCTGATGGTCGCCTACATCTGGGACGAGCAGGGAGCGCGCAGCCACTGGTTGAGCAACGGTATCGCCGAGTGCCGCCGGGCCCACCCCACCTTCCACACCCAGCAGTACCTGCAGCTCAACCCGGACGTGAGCGCCGCCTACCAGGGCAGCTGCGTGGGCGCCCTGGAGCACTATCTGCGCAACGGCCGCAACGAGGGCCGGCAGACCTTCTACCAGGGCCATTTCGGCGGGCGCTACACGGTGAGCAACGGCGTGCTCACGCTCGGGGCCTCCACCCGCACGGCGGGCGCGGTGGACAGCCTGTACGTCAATGGCGTCGAGCTCATCGACTCCTTCGACCATGGGCGGCAAATCCAGACGGCCCTCCAGGCGTCCCGCCCTGGCGCGTTCGACTACAGGGACGGACTGCCCGGCGAGTGCTACAACCCCACCGAGGCCGGCGGTGCGTATGACGGCTTCGGCATCAACTCGACAAGCCAGCTCCTGGCGGCCGCCGTCGGCCCCAACACCTATTCCTCCCAGACGCAGATGGCCTTCTGGCTGGCGCCAGGAACCGACTCGACGGTGGCGCCCTGTGGTGGCGCGCAGAACACCACCCGGCTGTCGAACTATGTCCTCCACAAGCAGTTCACCCTCGGCGCCGCGGGGGATCCCCGCCTCATCCGCCACGACGTGACGCTCCATCTTCCCGAGTACGTGGAGCAGGCGAACATCGAGGCCTCCACGGGCTACTTCGACAGCTCGCTCGATGTCCTCTACAGCATGGAGCCGGGCACCTGCACCCTGTCCTTCATCGGCTACAACCGGGAGTACAGACACGGGAGCTCGAGGGCGCTGATCGCCACCCGGTCGGATGGAACGGTGGCCATGGGCGTCTGGGGCACGGGCCAGCCGGCCGAGTACTACGGCAGCAATGATCTCGACGTCCTCACCCCGGACATCCGGCGCACGGGCAAATGGGCCGTCGTCTACCAGAAGCGAGACATGGCGGTGGGGCCCCACGCCTTCCGCGTCTACATCGCCGCGGGCACGCTGTCGCAGGTGCACCACTCCCTGTGCGACATCACCCGCTCGCCCAATCCGTAGCCCTCCGCGCGCCGGCGGAAGTGTCCCCCCGGAGGCGTCAGGGCGCCTCCAGGTCCACCAGCCACACATCGTTGTCCAGCTCCAGGGTGGACCAGGCCAGGTGGCGGCCATCGGGTGAGGCCGCCACGTAGCGGAAGTAGGTGGAGGGCGAGGAGAGCAGCTCCGTGGTGTGGCCCCGCTCGTCCTGGTGGTGGAGGGCGAAGCGGCTCGTCCCGTCGCAGGCGCTGGTGAAGAACAGCCCGCGCCCATCCGCCGCCCACGCGAGGCTGGTGGGCCCCTGGCAGCCCTCGGCGCCGATGTGCCAGCCCACGGGTTGTCCGTCCAGGCTCCGCACCTCGGCGGGCTGTCCGGGCCGGGGCTCCGCGTGGGCGATGCGCAGCCCGTCGGGGGACACGTCCCACTGGGCGCCCAGGGGGACGCGCGTCTCCTCCAGGCGGAAGAGCTCGCGCTGGCGTCCCGTCTCCGGCTCCAACGCGAAGAAGGTGGTGCCCTGTCCCCGCTGCGTGGCGAGGACGCACGGGGTGGGCGCGGAGCGCGCGTGCGCCGGGCTGACACACCGCGCCGCGGCCTCCATGGGCGGGGGGGCGAAAGGTGGACGCGCGGCGGGCTCCTCCAGCCCGAGCAGTCTCCGCGGGCCCGGGGCCCCGGGGGCCTGGTACAGCAGGCTCGGGGGCCGCGCGGGCTCGGGCGGCACGCGCCAGTACAGCAGTCCCCCGTCCGGGGTGGCCCGCGCATGGGTCACCCAGGCCTCCGGCTCCGAGAGCTTCAGGGGCGGGCCATCCTCCAGCGGGTGTCCCGTCAGGGAGTAGGCCCCCTGGAGGTTGGTGGTGACCCAGACATACGCCCCGTCGGCGGACCAGCCCGCGAGCCGCTCGCTGCGCTGCGAGCGGGAGAGCTTCCGCGCCGCGCCCAGGCGGGGCCCCGGCTCGAGCGGTGCCACGAAGGTGCGGTAGTGGAGCCGGCTGCGGTTGAAGGCGAGCCGCCCCGAGCGCGCGGAGACGCTGGGGGCGGAGAGCACCGAGCCACTCCAGAAGGTGCGCTGGCGCAGCGGCCCGAGCGGCTCGCCGGAGCCGGAGAGGGGCAGCTCCCACAGGTTGGAGCCCTCCTCGTCCGTGCCCACGTCCGCCAGGGACATCCACAGCCGGCCCGGCAACCAGACGAAGGCACCCACTCCACCGGGGAGGCCCAGGCGCCAGTCCCTCAGCACCACGCGCTCGGGCCCTCCCTCCACGGGGAGGATCACCAGCGCATGGGCCCCGCCCGGCTCGTCCCACCGCAGGTAGGCCAGGAACGCGCCGTCCGGCGAGAAACACAGGGGGGCGGTGGAGTGGGTGGAGCTCCCGGGGGACACGCGCCGGGGCCGCGTGCCATCCGCGCGGGCCACCCAGACGGCCCCGTGCGCCAGGTAGGCGAGGTGGCGGCCCGTGGGGGAGTCCACCGCGTCACTCCCCTCGGGCAGCAGCCGCCGCCAGGTGCCCGAGGGCGGGGAGAGACGCCACACGCTCTGGTTCCCACGCCGTGCATCCACGAGGGTGGTGAGCAGCCCCTGCTCCGTGCTCCAGGAGAGCTGACGGATCCGCAGGCCGGCCGGGGGCTCCAGACGGGCGAAGGGCTCCTCCGCATCCACCCGCTGCAACGACAGGGTGCCCCGCCGCTCCACGTAGGCCAGGGTGTCGCCGTCCGGCCCCAGCGTCACGTCCTGGATCCAGGCGTCCGGCTCGAAGGCCGTCACCCGCCGGGCCTGGAGCGAGGCGGGCGGGGGCGGCTCGGCGCGAGGCCAGGAGCGCCAGGCGCCCAGGAGCGCCACGCCCGTCACCACCGCGGCCAGCGGCCAGGGCCAGCGGCGCGCGGGGGGAGACACGGGCCAGGTGGCTCGCAGCGCCGAGGCCAGCTCCCCCGCGTGGGGGAAGCGGGCCGCGGGGGCGCTCCACAGGCAGCGCTCCACCACCCGCGCGAGGGGAGGGCTCGTGGCCGCCGCGAGCGAGGCCCGGGCCGCGGGGGACAGGGCGTGCGCTCCAGGGGCGGCGGGCCTCCCTCCCTCCGGCGGCCGGCCGGTGAGCAGCTCGTACAGCACCAGCCCGAAGGAGAAGACATCCGAGGGGGGACCGGCCGGCTCGCCCCGCCGCTGCTCCGGGGACATATAGGGCGGGGTGCCCGCCACGGTGCCGGGAAGCTCCTCCCCGGGGCCGTGCTCGTCACCGGCGGGCCCATGGACGAAGCGGGCCAGGCCGAAGTCCAGCAGCTTCACCTGCCCATCCGGCCGCACCAGGACGTTGGCGGGCTTGAGATCCCGGTGCACCACGCCGGCGGCATGCGCGGCCGCCAGCGCCTCGGCCACCTGCTGCGCCAGCGCTCGCGCCTCCTCGAGGGGCGGCCGGCGCCGGGAGAGCACCCCCGAGAGCGGCTCGCCCTCCACCAGCTCCATGGTGAGGAAGGCCCACCCGTCCACCTCCTCGACGGAGTACACGGTGGCGATGCACGGGTGGTGGACGGAGGCGGCGGCCCGGGCCTCGTGCAGCAGCCGGGCCCGCCAGGCCGAGTCCCGGAGCGACAGCAGCTTGAGGGCCACGGTGCGGCGCAGGCGCGTATCCCGCGCCCGGTACACCACGCCCATGCCGCCCCGGCCCAGCGGCGCCTCCACCTCGTAGTGGCCGATCCGGTCCCCCGCGCGCAACGCGAGCGCCTCGGGGGTGAGGATGTCGGGCGCGTGGGCCAGCAGGGCCAGCAGCGGGTCGGCCTCGTGCGAGTCGGCCTCGTGCGAGTCGGCCTCCGGCCGTGAGCTGGAGGTGGGCGCGCTGGAGGCGGAGTCGTCGTCCGGTGGGCTCATTCTCGCGGGGGTGGGGCGGGCGTCATCCGGGCCCGCAGCCGCTCCTTGAGGCGCTGGAAGCGCTTGCGCACCGCGGCGGCGGCGCGCTCGGGCTCCTCCGCCTCGGGCAGGAGCACGCGAGCGATGTCCACCCACTCCATCCGCCGGTCGATGCGCAGGGTGAGGAGCATCTGCTCCTCGGTGGACAGCAAGGCGCGAAGCTCGCGCACACGCTCCTGCGGGTCTCCGCGCAGGTGGCTGACGGTGGACTGGCGCACCTCGGCCGCCACGTTGAGCACCTCGGAGTTCAGCGGCTCGCTGGCGCGCAGGGGCTGGCGCGAGGCGCGGGTGCCGAAGCGCAGGCAGGCGTGGCGGGCGATGACATAGGTCCACGTCCTCAGCGAGCAGCGCCACTGGAAGCTGGCCAGCCCCCTCCAGAGCGCCTCGCAGAAGACGGAGAAGACCTCCTCGGCGTCCGCGCGGTCGCCCAGCGCGGTACACAGGAAGCCGAGCACTTCCGGTCCATGGGCGCGGATGGTGAGCGTGGCGGCCTCACTCACCTCTCCAGCCCGGCACAGAGCCTGGACACGCGCTTCGATGTCGGCTCGCGCGTGGTCCATCCGCATGCTGCTCATGCTCTGTTCATGCCAGCTTTCCCCGGCCCGTGCCAGGGGACGGGCGGGCGCTCTTGTGTATCCCCTGTTCCTACACCCGCCCGGGCCGCGCTAGGGACACGCGAGCTCGATGGGGGGCGAGATCGCGCTCATCGCGTTCTCGGACAGGAAATCCGGATGCGATTGAGTGCCGCGCAGGCGCAGGAAGAGCTGCCCGGTGCAAGGGGAGGGCGAGGAGCGCGAGCTCGTACTGGCAGCGCAGCGCGGTGGTGTTCGGCAACGGGGAGCACGCCGTGTCCTGGTTCATCGGGTGGTTGGCGACGATGAGCGCGCCTTGCACGCCGCCGAGCGAGCCATCCAGATCCTTCACCGCGGAGTTCAGCAGCGAGTCCTGCCACACCGGCCCGAGGACACCGGCCGCCGGATCCAGGGCGATTCGCTGGGAGGGCTCGGGCGAGAAGGTGAGGCCCCTCACCGTGTTGACGTAGCGCATGGCCCCGCCCACCGAATAGAAGGGCACCGGCGTGACGTCCCAGGTGCCGTGGAAGACGCGCTGCGACGGGAAGCCCGCGAAGTGGATGTTGCGCAGATCGAACGGACCGTCATACAGCCGCACGCCCTGGAACAAGTTTCCCGCCCAGCCTCCGTGGCTCACGTGGAAGTCGAGGTCCGCGCTCGAGTGGTTGGCGCTGAAGCCCACGACGAGCGAGTCCGAGACGATCTGGTTGTAGGCGAAGAACAGGGAGTTGCCGTTGTCGGCGGCGATGAGCTCGCGGAGCGTCATCGTCGCGCCGCGCGTATAGATGCCGGTCAGCTTGTTCTTGAAGACGGCCAGCCGGTCCATGACGGGAATGGCCCCGGTGGGATTGGTCGCTCCGCGGTGGTGGTAGTGCGAGGCGACGATGTGCCGGTCCCGGTCGTTGAGAGGGTTGCCCACCAGCGCTCCATCGGGCGCGCCGTCCCACGTCATTCCCACATCCGAGCTGTGCGCGACGTTGTCCGAGAAGAGCGTGGTGCTCAGCTCGGCGGGAGCCAGCGTCGTGGCCCCGGCGGGCGCCGGGCCCTCCGGGAAGAAGCAGCCGCTCTCCGTACACGCCAGCCTCTGGCTGAACGACATCCAGAACCCGGTGCCCTCCGAGCCGGAGGCCACGTTCCCGCGGACGATGTTCCGCGGGTTGGAAATCCAGAAGGCGCCTGGCGGAGAGAAGCGCGTGAGGTCCACCCCCGCCGACATGTACTCGGAGGCCAGGAGCGCCTTTTCCACGGGGACGCGCTTGGAGAGCAGCGTCAGGTTGTCGATGAGCTGGTTGTCCACCTCGTTCCCGTCCTCCAGGAAGAAGCCGTGGCCGAAGTGGTTGAAGCAGACGTTGTTCTGCACCAGGGCCTCGTGCGTCCCGTGCACGGTCACACAGCGCTGGTAGGAGTTGCGGATGCTCGAGTTGCGGATGAACTGCCCCGGCACCGCGCCCGCCATGTGCCAGTGGAAGGGGTAGCGTCCCATCTTCCCCATCTGCCCCATGCGCACCAGCTCGATGCCGTCCAGGTAGGCGAAGGCCGAGCGCATGGCCATGACGTGGCCGCCGAAGGCGGCGGCATCGAGCTCGGCCTCGGAGCCGTCGGGCTCGATGCGGATGTTGCGGCTCAGGTTGGCCACCTCGGCGCGCTCATCCAGCGTCCACGCGCGTGAGCCATTGGAGTAGGTCTGCGTCACGCCGTGGTGGTTGTAGGAGAAGGGACGGTCCACCTGGATCGTCCTGCCGTCGGGGGAGATGGCGGTGATGAGGCGCTCCTCGGCCTCGGCGAAGTTGTAGCTGCTGGGGCCCAGGACGATGCGGTCGCCGGCGGCCCAGTCCGGGGCGGCCGAGGAGAGCACCAGGGTGCTGGAGCCCTGGGGGAGGGTGCCGTTGATTCGCTGCCAGCCCTTCTTCCGCTCACCCACGCTAGGGCCGGAAAAAATAAATCCCCCCTGTCACATCCTTCCCAGCCTGTCTCTACCTCGCGGCCATTGTCAGACAAGGAGTCCGTGATCCAGATGCAAGCGTATGCGTGGAAGAGCCCCCAGCCGCCGAGCCGCTCTCCTGCCCGACGGACACCTTCCGGCGCCCCTCCGGTGGGATGGCCCCTCTGGGCTACCGGGCCGGCGCCGGGTGGTGCTCGGGCATTCGGGGGCTCGGACTGGCGAGCCCCGGCGCCGGGGCTGCTGGGCCAGGGCGCCCGCTCGGGTGGGACTGCCGGAGACGCCTCCGTGGGCTCCAAGTGCCCGGATTCACTCGGGATTTCCGTACTCCTCGCCCAGGGAAGAGGGCCCGGAGCCGCGAGCCGGTTCCAGGCCCTTCGTCTTTTCCCACCCGGCGCGCCGAAATCCCGCGATTGAACTAGACTCGGGGCGCGCTGCCGCGGGGCCTCCGTTCCCCCCCGGCCGAGGAGAACGAGACGATGTTTTCGAGATGGACAGTGGGGCGGCAGTTCCTCGTGGGTTTGCTCCTGATGTCGACGTTGATCGGGGGCTTCATCGTCCTGACGCGCAAGGGCACCCAGATGGTGATGGACGCCGCGGAGCTCGTGATGCAGAGCCACGAGTCGCTCACCCACATCGAGCGCGCCTTCTCCCTGGTGAAGGACGCGGACGTGGGCCACCGCGACTACATCCTCACCGGCAACGAGGCCGCCCTCGACTTCTACCGCCAGGCCCAGGGCAGCGTGTCCAAGGAGCTCGAGCGGCTGCGCCAGTTGCTGTCCGGCGACGCCGAGCGGCTGCGGCTCCTGGAGTCGGTCTCGGCCGCCCTGGAGCAGAAGCTGAACAGCGTGCGTGGCAACGTCGAGGTGCGCCGCGCCCAGGGGATGGACGTCGCCCTGGCCCGCCTCAACTCTGGTGAGAGCGCGCGGCTGATGGACAACCTCCGCACCGCCGTCTCGGAGCTGCGCCAGCACGAGGAGCAGCTGCTCGCGGCGCGCGAGACGAAGCAGCACGATGAGCTGCGGGGTCTCGACAAGTTCTACTGGATCGACGGCATCGGGCTCCTGGTCATCTGTATGGCCATCGCCACGGTCATCGGCAGGAGCCTGGAGCGCCGGCTGTCCACCGCCATCGCGCAGGTGCAGGGCTCCTCGGCCGATCTCCACTCGGCGGCCTCGCAGCAGGTCAGCGGCGCGCGCGAGCAGGCCTCGGCCACCACGGAGATCTCCACCACCGTCAAGGAGCTGCTGTCCACCTCGCGGCAGATCGCCGGCAGCGCCCAGCAGGTGGCCCGCGTGGCGGATGACACGGCCGGCGCCGCCCGCACCGGCAACGACACGGTGCTGCGCGCCCAGGAGGCCATCGACGTGGTGAGCCGCCAGGTGGACTCCATCGTCAATCACATGCTGGAGCTGGGCAAGCGCTCGCAGGAGATTGGCGGCATCCTGGACATCATCAACGAGCTGGCCGAGCAGACGAACATCCTCGCCATCAACGCCACCATCGAGAGCGCCGGGGCGGGCGAGCACGGCAAGCGCTTCGCCGTGGTGGCCGATGAGATCCGCAAGCTGGCGGACCGCGTCGGTGGAGCCACCAAGGACATCCGCGTGCTCATCGACGAGATCCGCGCCGCCTCCAACACCACCAT
The DNA here is from genome assembly GCF_057119385.1 of Archangium sp. Classification (NCBI taxonomy): domain Bacteria; kingdom Pseudomonadati; phylum Myxococcota; class Myxococcia; order Myxococcales; family Archangiaceae; genus Archangium; species Archangium sp. The sequence continues at coordinate 15,468 of NZ_DBNGVP010000044.1, forward strand.
CATGGCCACCGAGGACGGCTCCAAGGCGGTGCAGAGCAGCGCGAAGCAGTTCGGCGAGGTGGCCGGCAACTTCCGGCGCATCGCCGAGCTGGTGCGCGCCAACCTGGACGTGGCGCGGGAGATCGAGCTGAGCACCCAGCAGCAGACGACGGCGGTGGAGCAGGTGAACACCGCCATCCTCGAGGTGGCCCAGACGGCGCGTCAGGCCGAGTCCACCTCCGCGCAGACGCTGCAGACGGCCAACCAGCTCTCCCAGCTGTCCAAGCAGCTCAGCGCCATCCTCGACGCGAGCGCCGCCGCCGCCGCCGCTTCCTCCTCCTGAGTCCGGGAAGAATCCCGTACCCGCGGGGGAGGGCTTGTGTTCACCTCCCCCGTCATGACCGTGTCGCGACTCGCCGGGGGCTCCCGGCTGCTGTGGGTGTGGGTCCCGTGTCTCCTGGGCCTCTCCTGTGTGTCGGCCCGCTCCGAGCCGGTGCCCGCCGCCGCTTCCGTGGACGCGGGCCCGGGCTCGCCGGACGCGGGCCTGGCGCCGGTGGACGCGGGCCTCCGCTGTGTGCCCCTCACCTGTCTGAAGGCCCGGGCCCGGTGTGGTGTCATCTCCGATGGGTGTGGCGGCTCGGTGGACTGTGGGCAGTGCTCCCAGCCCTGCGCGCCGGAGGAGATGAACTGCTGCGGCATCTGCATTCCCCGATCCGAGGGCCGCTGTCCCGACAACATCCACTGCCGTCCCCTCGCCCCTCCCGTGGAAGCGGAGCAGTGAGCGTGGAAGACTGCGCCGTGGAGGTGACTCGGTGAACCCTGACGTTCGAGAGATCTACGACGATCTCGGCCAGAAATACGATGTGTGGACCCTGCTGCCGGACCGCCTCTTCCTGGACCGGTGGCGGCGCGAGCTGCTCGCGAATGCCCGGGGAGAGGTGCTCGAGGTGGCCGTCGGCACGGGCAAGAACCTGCCCTTCTACCCCGAGGCGTGCCGGGTGACGGGCCTGGACTTCTCGCGCGCCATGCTCGACGAGGCCTCGCGCCGGGCCCGGGCGCTGAATCGCCCCTTCGAGCCCCGCGAAGGCGATGTCACGGCGTTGCCCTTCGCCGATGCGAGCTTCGACACGGTGACGTGCACGCTCGCCGTCTGCACCTTCACGGAGCCGCTCGCCGCGCTGCGCGAGATGCGCCGGGTGTGCCGTCCCGGCGGCTCCGTGCTGTTGCTGGAGCACGTGCTCCCCAGGGATCGGCCCCTGGCCCGGGTCGCCCAGGCCCTCGCCCCCCTCACGCGCAAGGCGGTGGGCTGCAACCCCGACCGGGACACCCTGGCGCTCCTGCGCGAGGCGGGGCTGTACGTCGACTCCGTTCGCGGCCGCGCCCGCGACATCATCCTCGCCGTGGTCGCCCGGCCCTGAGGGGGATGGTTTGTGCGTCAATCAAATCGCGTGAATAAATATTACGGCGAGTAATCTCACATAGACGACATTCCTGACTCTGGTATAAGAACGGATTAACCGGGTTAGCCCTGGAGCTAACGGTTCTGTCAGACAAAGGAGTCACTGCGTGAGCAAGAGCGTTCGTGGTTTCAAGTGGCTGGTGGGGGGAATCGTCGGAGTGTCCATGCTGGGCGCGTGCGGCGCACCGGAGGAGCTCGGTACGGCCTCGGAGCAGAGCGCGCAGGCCACCGGCGAGGTGGCGGTGAGCCTGTCGGTGAGCAAGGCCACGCTGAGCGCCCGCGAGGACGTGTCGGTGACGGTCACGCTGACCAACGTCTCGTCCCAGCCCGTGCAGCTGCTCAAGTTCTACGTCCCGGACAGCCGCCTGAAGGAGGGTCTGTTCGAGGTGACGCGCAATGGCGAGCCCGTGGAGTACATCGGTCCGCACATCAAGCGCGCGGCCCCCACCGCCCAGGACTACATCACCCTGGCCCCCGGCGAGAGCATCTCGGGCTCGGCCCCCGTCTCCGGCATGTATGACCTGACCGAGACCGGCGCCTACACCATCCGTTACGCCGCGCGCTCGCTGGATCAGCACAGCGCGGTGATCACCAAGGCGGCGCAGCTCGACTCCAACCTGGTGAGCCTGTGGATCGAGGGCCGCGCCAGTGAGCTCGAGTCGCAGGGCACGGTGTCCGCCCAGGGCCTGTCGTACTCCGGCGCCTGCACCAGCACCGAGCAGTCGTCGATCTCCTCGGCGCTGAGCTATGCCCGCACGTACGCCAACAACGCGTCCACCTACCTCAACGGCATCTCCTCGGGCACCACGCGCTACACCACGTGGTTCGGCGCGTACTCCAGCACCAACCTGAGCACGGCGCGCAGCCACTTCACCAACATCAAGAACGCGCTGGCCAACGCGGCGATCGTGGTCGACTGCAGCTGCAACGACAGCTACTACGCCTACGTGTACCCGTCCTCGCCGTACAAGATCTACGTGTGCAACGCCTTCTGGAGCGCCCCCACCACGGGCACGGACTCCAAGGCCGGCACGCTGGTCCACGAGATGAGCCACTTCAACGTGGTGGCCGCCACGGATGACTGGGCCTACGGCCAGAGCGCGGCCAAGAACCTCGCGATCTCCAGCCCCACCAAGGCGCTGGACAACGCGGACAGCCACGAGTACTTCGCCGAGAACACCCCCGCGCTGCCGTAATCGGAGAGCGTGAGGTGAAGCAGGACGAGACGGGAGCGGCGACGCTCCCGTTTTTCTTTTTCCCGCAGTCGTCTTTCCCGGAGGAGAGCATCCGTCCCATGACTCGTGGATATGGCCGTTGGGTCGCGCTGTGCTGTCTGACGTTGAGCGCGGGCGCGTGTGCGCCGCGCAAGGAGACCGTGGAACCGAAGCCGGCCCCCGTGCCGGAGCAACCGGCCCCGGCCCCGCAGGCGGCTCCCGAGCCGCAGAAGGAGAACCCGGCGATGGCGGCGTCCCTGGACTGTGTGGTGAGCGTGCCCGCCAGCGTGCGCGCGGGCGAGCCGGTGCAGCTGCGCTTCCAGCTCACCAACCGCACGGCGCAACCGCTGTCCGTGCTCAAGTGGCGTACGCCGCTCGAGGGGTTGATGGGCAAGGACTTCGAGGTGACCCGCGATGGCACCGAGGTCGCCTACCTGGGGCGCATGGTGAAGCGGGGCAACCCGTCGGCGGATGCGTACGTGACGATCGCGCCCGGCGCCTCCGTGGACGCCCAGGTCGATCTCTCGCAGGCCTACGAGATGAAGCAGCCGGGGCGCTACCGCATCGCGTTCAACGGCGAGCTGATGGACGTGGTGGAGAAGCAGGCGGAGGTGCCGCGTTCGCTGGAGCAGCTCCAGTCCCGCCCGGTGTCCTGCCCCGCGGTGGAGACGACGATCACCGCTCCCTGAGCCGTGCGCTTCGAGCAGTACCCTGGAAGCACCCTCGCGCGAGCCGTGCCGCGGGGGTGCTACCGGGAGACGGCGCTGACGAGCGACGGGGAGGGCGCTGCGAGGGCCCGGCTGATGGCCCGGCTGATGGCCCCGGCGGCCTCGGGGAACGGTCCGCGCGCGAGCTCCCGGCCGCGGGGCCCCAGCGCCTGGACGAGCACCTGGCGGAAGCCCTTCTCCAGCCCCAGCGCGCTGTGGGGCGCCCCGGTGGTGTCGGCCACCATGTAGAGCGACTGCTCCAGATCGGCGGGCGGCTGCTGGCCCTGCGAGAGGAACATCGCGCGGACCTTCTCGAGCGACTCGCCGTGGATCTTCCGGATCTCCCGGCTGGCGGCGCCCTTGAAGAAGCCGGGGATGCCGCGCAGGTCCACGCGCACCACCACGATGGGGTGCTGGCGGCGCAGGTCATACGCGAAGCGCAGGGCGTGCTCGCGCAGCACGTCCCGCGTGTCCCGGTTGGCGTAGAGCACCACCGCCGGCCGCCCCTGTCCGAGCGGCACTTCCCGGCCGAACACGTCCTCGAGCTCCGAGGCGTGGGCGGGGAGGGCTCCGAACAGCCCCATCAAGCAGGCGGCAACCACCAGGATTCGCATGGGCAAAGGTTTCCTCCGGGGTATGGGGACGGGCTGCTCCACCGTCCCTCGCCGCCGGGGCGCATGGACGACAGTGTACGGGCCCACCCTGACGGTCCTCGCCCAACAGCAGCGGGCTTCCGCTTCTGCCCACCCCGGCCCTCGGGGGGCTCCTGGCCGCCCGTCCACCCGGGAGCCGGGCCCTTCCCACTGGCCAAGCCCCGCCGTTTCCTCCATGGTACGGAGCCGTACCAGCCCGGGAGCCGAGCGCCTCGGGGCCATGTGGAGACGAAGGAGAAGGGATGAGTCGCGTTCTGGATGAACTGTTGGCGCTGCTCAAGCTGGAGCCCATCGAGGAGAACCTGTTCCGGGGGGCGAGCCAGGACCTGGGCTACCGGCAGCTCTTCGGCGGGCAGGTGATCGGCCAGGCGCTGTCGGCGGCCAGCCAGACGGTGATGCCCGAGCGCCACGTGCACTCGGTGCACGGCTACTTCCTGCGCCCCGGGGATGCCAGCCTGCCGGTCGTCTACACGGTGGATCGCGTGCGCGACGGCGGCAGCTTCACCACCCGCCGCGTGGTGGCCATCCAGAAGGGCGAGTCCATCTTCACCATGATGGCCTCCTTCCAGGGGGACGAGCCCGGCTACGAGCACCAGGCGAAGATGCCCGAGGTGCCCGGACCGGAGGGGCTGGCCTCGGACATCGAGCTGCTGCGCCGCCGGGCCGGCCTCATCCCCGAGCGCGTGCGGGAGAAGTTCCTGTGCGAGAAGCCGATCGAGATCCGTCCGGTGACGCTCTTCGATCCATTCGAGCCCCAGGTGAGCGAGCCGGTGAAGTACGTGTGGTTCCGCGCCGACGGCGTGCTGCCGGAGGATCCGCAGGTGCACAAGTACGTGCTCGCCTACGCCTCGGACTTCAACCTCATCACCACGACACTGCAGCCGCATGGCGCCAGCTTCATGCAGCGCAACATGCAGATGGCGAGCCTGGACCACTCGCTGTGGTTCCACGGCAACCTGCGCGTGAACGACTGGCTCCTGTACGCCATGGACAGTCCGTGGGCGGGCAACTCGCGGGGCCTGGCGCGCGGGCACATCTTCACCCGCGAGGGCCGGCTGGTGGCGTCCGTGGCCCAGGAAGGGCTCATCCGCGTCCGCCAGGACAAGCGCTGAACGGCTCAGCCTCCGGGGGCGGTGTGGCCGCTGCCTGAGCCGGAGGTGGGCTCGGAGCGGGTGGGGCGGTCGGCCAGTGCGACGAGCACCTCGTGGACCGCGGCCAGCAGCACCGCGACGCCGAGGATCAACGGAGCGATGGCCGCGAGCCCGAGCCGCTCGCCGACGAGGCCCGCGGCGCTCGGGAGGACCGCGACGCCCAGGGTGGCCGCGCTCACCTGGAAGCCGACCGCGTGCGCGGCGGCATCCGCGCCCACCCGCCGGGGCGTCTCGGACATGAGGGCCGGGAAGATGGGTGCCAGGGAGAAGCCGAGCACCGCCAGCCCGAGGACGGCGGGGATCGCCGGGATCGCGACGAGGAGCGCGCCCAGGATGGCCCCCGCCGTGCCGAGCCGCAGGAGCCGCACGGCGCCCACCCGCTCGACGACGAAGCCGAGCACGATGCGTCCGGCGAGCAGACCCGCCCAGTACAGGCTGACCCACGTGCCGGCCACCGCGGTGCCGAGCCCGCGCGCTTCGGTGAGGACGGTGTAGCTCCACTGTCCCGCGGTGACCTCGACGCCGGAGTAGAGGAAGAAGATGGCGATCTGCAGCCAGACGCGGGGACGGCGCAGCGTGGCCCACGCGGTGACGGTGGGGGAGGTGGCGTCCACGGGGGCCGGGGCCTCGGCCGTGGGAGGGCTCGAGCCCGGCCCGGCGTCCCACTGCCGGCGCATCCCGGTGAAGGCCACCGCGAGCAGCGCGAGCACCCCGCCGATGACGGCATAACCGGCCCGCCACCCCGCGCCGCGCGTGAGGAGCGCCGTCATGAGCACCGGTCCGAGCGCGGCCCCGGTGCTGTAGGCGGCGTGCAGCCAGGTCATGTGGCGCGCCCCGAAGTGGTGGGCGGCGTACGTATTGAGCCCGGCATCCACCGCGCCCGACCCGAACCCGACCACACAGGCCGCGGCGATGAAGAGGGCGAAGGCGGGAGAGGCCGCGTAGCCGGCGACCCCGGTGGCGGCGAGCGCGGTGCTGGCGGCCAGGAGGGTGCCGATGCCCGCGGTGCGCATGAACCGCCCCGCGAACAGGCCCGAGGTGAAGTACGCCGAGGCGGCCATGGCGAGCACCGCGCCGAGTGCCACCTGCGGGAGCGTGAAGGCCTCGCGGATGGACGGCCAGGCGACGCCGAGCACCGCATCCGGCAGCCCCAGGCTGACGAAGGCCAGGTACGACAGGGCCAGGAGCGCCGGGCGGGGTGCTGCCGGGGTGGAGGCGGACTCGGGCGGACGGCTCATGGGCGCGCCTTCCTCGAGGTTCGCGGATGCTCGCCGTGGATCATGCCATGCCTACATTTCGGCATATCTCGTGCGTCCGACCGCGCAGTGGGTCGGATATCGTGCCTACATTTCGCGACATGTGTGGCCTTTGTCGGGGTTGTAATGCCTACATTTCGCGACCTATGCATACCACTGGGCCGGATGTCGTGCCTACATTTCCATGCATGTAGGTCCTGGGTGCCAAATGGAAATACATTAAATATTGGCATTTATGTCTGATATTGACAATAAATGCTTGCATTTGATTTGATCTTGTTTGTGAAGGTGATTGTCTGGCCTGATTCTTGCTTTTGTTTGTGTTTGTGTTTGTGTTTGTCTGTATTTCGCGTCTGTTGTTTGTGTTTGTCTTTGTGTGTTGTCTTGTTTGTGATTGGGTGTCTGGTAATGCTTTACGGAGAGCCCTTGCCAGCGGCTTGCGTGAACTCGGGCAGGAGGAACTCGTCCGGAGCCGGCGCCTTCTCGAGGAGGCCCAGCTCCACGAGCTGCCGTCCCAGCGTCTCCCAGCGCGTGCGGCTCATGAAGCCCAGGCCCTGGGTGCGTGTCTCCTCCGTCTCGATGAGGGGCTTCTGGGCCTGCGCCGCCGCGGCGAACGTCTCCGCGTCCAGGGTGGTGTTCAGCTTCCCCATCACCGCGTTGGCCGGTGCCGGATTGTCCAGGTAGGCGCGCCAGCCCTCGCGCACCGCCGCCACGAAATTCTTCACGCGCTCCGGCTGCTCCTTCCACATCTCCCGGCGGGTGACGACCACGGCTGAATAGGGATTGAAACCCTCATCGGCCACCAGGAACACCACCGGATCCGCGCCCTGCCTGCGCGCCGCGATGGGCTCCGAGGTGATGAAGCATTGCTGGGCGAAGTCCTTGTTCGTCACGAACTGCGCCACGCCGCCGTCGTAGGGCACCACCTTCACCTTGTCGAAGCCGTACTTCTTCTTGAGCCAGGCGGCATAGGGCAGGCCGGGCTCCAGGGCGATGGTGCCCGAGGAGAGCACGTCCTGGATGCCCTTCGCCCCGCGGGAGGCGTGGACCATGATGGCCTGCGGCGACGTCTGGTACACGGCGAACAGCGGAATCAGGTCCACGCCACGCGCCCGGGCGGTGAGCAGCTCGTCCCCGCCCACGATGCCGAACTCCACCTGCCCCGTGGCCACCATCTGCAACACGGGCACGCCGACCCCGCCGCCGAGGATCTCCACCTCCAGCCCGTGCCGCTTGAACGCGCCCTGATCCCTCGCGGCGTAGAAGCCACCGAACTCGGGCTCGGGCACCCAGTTGAGGGCCAGCTTCACGCGGGCCACCTGGGCCGCGGCCTGCGTCCCCCCAGCGTCCGAGCCTCCCGCCTGCTGCGCGCCTTCCTTCGAGCGCGAGCACGCCCCCGCCACCACGAGCAGCACCAGACTCCCCAGCAATCCGACGAGACGTCCTCTCACGTGTGGTTTCCTCCGGAAGAAGCAGCGGAAAGGGAAGGGGGCCCTCACGAGCCCGAGGCGGATGGGTGCCAGCGCCGCAGCATGCGCTCGCCGGTGAGGCTCACCGCGCCGAACAGCATCAGCCCCAACATCGAGGCCGCCAGGACGGCGGCGAAGACCCGGGCCGTGTTGCCCTGCCGGTTGGCGGCCAGCACCAGGATGCCCAGTCCGGCGTCGCCCTCGACGACTCCGGCGACCCACTCGCCCACGATGGCGCCGACGACGGACAGGCCCGAGGCCACGCGCAGGCCGGTGAACAGGTGGGGCAGCGAGGCGGGCAGCTCCAGCTTCCACAGCGTGGCCACCCGGCGCGCGCCATAGAGGCGGAACATGTCCCGCAGGGCCGGGTCCACCGAGCGCATCCCGGTGTGCGTGTTGGCGATGACGGGGAAGACGGAGACGATGAAGGAAGAGACGGCCACCGCGCGCGCCCCATGGCCGAACCACACCACCAGCACCGGGGCGATGGCGATGATGGGCACCATCTGCAGGAAGAGGGCATACGGGTAGAGCGCCCGCTCCAGCACCCGGGACGAGGACAGCACGATGGCGGCCAGCACGCCCACCGCGGTGCTCAGCCCGAAGCCCAGCAGCGCCGAGCGGCCGGTGGACAGCGCCCCACTCAGCAGCGTGTCCGCGGCCCGGCTCGCCTCGAGGCCGATGGCGGACGGGGGCGGCAGCACGATGGGGCTCACGGAGAAGACGCGCGCCACGGTCTCCCAGAGGACCAGGAGGATGGCGAGCGCGGTCAGCGGCGCCAGGGCCTCGCGGAGGATCTTCAAGCGGCATCTCCTTGCTCCAGGGCGTGGAACAGCAGGCCCATCTCCCGGGCGAAGCCGGGATCCGCGCGCAGGGCGGGGAGCCGCTCGGAGGGCAGGTCCAGGTGCCGATCCAGCATCACCCGCGCGGGCCTGCGCGACAGCACCACGACGCGCTCGGCCAGGTAGGCGGCCTCGGACAGCGAGTGCGTGACGAAGAGGACGGTCATCCCCAGCTCCTTCCACAGCGCCAGCAGCTGATCATCCAGCCGGTGGCGGGTGAGCTCGTCCAGGGCGGCGAAGGGCTCGTCCAGCAGCAGCAGCCGGGGGCGGGTGACGAGCGCCCGGGCCAGGGAGACGCGCATGCGCATGCCGCCGGAGAGCTGGGCCGGGTAGCGCGCGGTGGCGTCGCCGAGCCCCACCTGCGTCAGCATGGCCCGGGCCGAGGCATGGCGTTCCGCGGCCGGCACCCCGGCCAGCTCCAGGGGCAGGGCCACGTTGTCCAGCACCGAGCGCCAGGGCAGCAGGTGCGCGTCCTGGAAGACGTAGGCGATGGGGGTGCGCGCACCCGGAGTGTGATCCAGGGGAGGGGAGAAGGTGAGGGTCCCGGCGTTGGGCTGGTCCAGTCCGGCCACCAGGCGCAGCAGGGTGGACTTGCCGCAGCCGGAGGGGCCCACCAGGGCCACGAAGGAGCCCGCGCCGACATCCAGGTCCATCCCCTGAAGGACGGGGACTCCTCCCGGGAAGGTGCGCCGGAGGCCGGACATCCGCACGCGGACGCCCTCCCTGCCAGGGCCGGTCGTGGACGGAGAGGAGGGGACGGGGTGGGGGGAAGCCATGGGGCGGACCCGGTTCTAACCGTCTCGCGTGCTCCCGGCCAGACTCTCATTGGAGGTACTCGCGCCGGCGTCCCAGGCCCGGTAGAAGCCAGCCCTGCACAGATGTGAACCGCTCTGCACATCGGCCGCGAAGCCCGCGTGCCGGATCCAGGTTCCCTGGCGCCATCGCCCCAAGGGGCTTCCTCGTGTTCACGGGTTGGCACGAAGTCCGCAGAGCCACGCACGCCCCTCGCCTGGGGCATATGGCCTCGCCCCGCGGGGCCTCCGAGAGGTGATGATGAAGCTCCCGCTCCTCCTGTTGCTGTTGTTGTCCACTCCCGCCCTCGCGGCCCCCCGCGCGGCGTTCGTCCTGCGCATCGAGGGCGCGGATGCCTTCGTGGACCTCGGGCGCGCGGATACGGCGCAGCCCGGCGAACGGCTGCGCGTCTACCGCGTCATCGAGGCGCGCCACCCGGCCACGGGCAAGGTGCTGCGCGACCGCTTCCTGCTCGGCGAGGCCACGGTGCTGGAGGCGGGCGAGACGCTCTCGCGCATCTCCGCCCCGGACGAGCTCCTCGCCCGCATGGAGGTGGGGGACGAGGTGGAGCAGGTGAATGCCCAGGCCCCGCGCGAGCGCCCCGCCACGCCGGGGGCGACGGCTCCGGCGCAGCCTCCCGCGGGGTCCGCGACCGCCTCCGCCGGCCCGTCCGACGCCGAGCGTGCCGCGCTGCGCACCGCGTGGAACACCGCCCTGAAGCTCCCGCCCGCCGAGCGCGCCAGGGTGTGGGAGGGCTTCCTCGCCAACTGGCCCCAGTCGGACCTGGCCGGCCCCATCCGCACGGAGATCTCCCTGCTGCGCGAGGCGCCCGTGGCCTCCTCGACGACGAAGGTGCCCGCCTCGCCGGTGCCGCCCGTCCTCAAGGTGAGCGCCCCCACCAGCGCGCTGACCGACGAGCTCATCACCGTGTCCCTCTCCAGCCTGGCGGGTCCCACGCCGCGCGCGGTGATGGTGCACTGGCGTGAGCGCGGCTCGCCCACCTACCGCACCGTGCACATGCGCGCCGAGCCCCATGGCCACTTCCGCGCCACGCTGCCCCAGGAGGCGGCGGTGGAGCCGGCCATCGAGTACTACGTCGAGGCGGTGGAGCCCTCGGGCGCCACGCTCGCCGCGGCGGGCCTCCCGTCCCGGCCCCAGCACATCACCATCCGCCGCCCGCCCCGCGACGAGCGCATCGAGTACCGCAACCGCAGCCGCGTGCGCGTCAGCGACGAGTACGTCGACTTCAACCGCTTCAAGGGCAACGACGTCTACAACCTCTTCGAGGCGGACTTCCTCTACCGCGTCTACTCGACGGTGCACGCCGTGCGCGTGGGTTTCGGCAACTACCGGGGCACCGGCACGCCGCGCTATCAGCTCGATGACCCGAGCATCCCCGGCCAGGAGGTGGGCTACACCTATGGCTTCAGTGAAATCGAGCTGCGCCTGCACCCGTCCCTCGCCCTGCTGGTGAAGGGCACCGCGGGTGTCACCCGGGACGGGCTCAAGGGCGGCTTCGATCTCGGCCTGCGCATCGGCAGCGAGACGGGCACGTCCCTGCTGATCCGCGGCGCCACCATCGCGGACATCGGCGCGCGCGGCAGCCTCGCGCTGTCGTGGGACGCCGTGAAGAACTGGCCCATGAGCGCCGAGGTCGTCGTCACCAACGAGCCCATCGGTGAGGATCTGGGCGTGCGCCTCATCTACACGGTGGGCCGCTCCATCACCCCCTGGCTCGATGTCTCCGGCCGCGTGAGCTACCAGCTGCGGGACATCAACCACTCCGGCCTCGGCTTCGGGCTGGGCACCACCTTCCACTGGTAGCGGACCCCGGGAGAACACCTCCGATGATGACCCTTTCCACCGTTACCTGCCTCCTGCTGCTGCTCGCTCCTCCTGCCCAGACGGCGCCGGCCAGGGCCGAGCCGTCCACCGCCGCTCCGGCCACTGCGCCCGCGGCCGCGCCCGCCGAGCCCCTCGAGGTGCGGCACGTCCCGGCCGCCCAGGTGCTGGTCGGCAACAACCTGGTGCTCCGCGCCGAGGTGGCTCCGTCCTGGCGCCTGGGGGCGCTCGTGGCCCACTACCGCTCCGCGGGCGAGACGGCCTTCCGCGAGCAGGCCTTCGAGCTCAGCGCCGACGGCACCTACGCGGCCGTCATCGCCCTGTCCCCCGAGCAGCGCGTGCCCGTGGAGTACTACGTCACCGCCCGGGACACCGATGGTGTGGAGACCGTGCGCTTCGCCAGCGCCGACGCTCCGTACCCGGTGCTCATCGAGGTGCCCCGGTACACGCTGGAGCGCGAGGCCCTGCTCGAGGTGTACGGGCAGCGCCGCTCCCGCGTGAGCGCCTCCGGCGAGTACGTGGACTACGGCTTCCAGACGCTCAATGGCACGCGCTACAAGGACAGCTACTACCGGCTGGAGGCGGACTACCTCTACCGCCTGTTCACCCAGGTGGGCGGCATGCGCATCGACTCCATCCGCATCGGCGTGGGCCACCTGCGCGCGCACACGCCGCCCTTCGAGCTGCGCGCTCCGGAGGGCGGGAGCCTGCCGCAGCTGCGCCCGGGCCTCGACTACGGCTTCTCCGAGGTGGACGTGGGCTTCAGCCCGTACTTCGGCCTCGGCGTGCGCCTGTCGCTCGGTGGCAACGCGACCGGCTTCTCGGCGGGCATCGGCGGCAAGGTGCGCCTCGGCCGGCCCAATGGGGCTCGCGTGGAGCTCGAGGGCGATTACACCGGAGGACTCGGCGGCTCCGCGACGATCCGGCTCGCCTGGGACACGGTGCGCCGCTTCCCCATGAGCGCCGCGGCCCAGGTGACCAACGTGCCCTCGGGTCCCTCCGGTGTGCGGCTGCTCTACCGCGTGGATTATCTGTTCTCCGATGCCTTCGCCCTCGGTACCCAGATCGGCTATCAGGCGCGCGCCTCGCAGGGCGGCGGGCCGACGTTGGGGCTCGTGGCGAGCTACGGCTGGTAGAAGGGGGCGCCCATGATGCTCACCGCGCTCACGTTGCTCCTGCTGTCGGCGGACCCGGCTCCACCGGCTTCGTCCTCTCCGGTCTCGTCCCTGATGGTGGTGTCCACCGCGGACCCAGGCCTGGAGAAGGCCGCTCTCGAGGCGGGGCGGACGCTCGGCTCGCGTCTCGAGGCCCCCTATGTGGACCTGGGCGGCTACCTCAAATCCCGGGGTCAGGGGTGTCAGGATGATCCGCGCTGCCTCCTGGCGGCCCCCGGGCTCTCGGGCGCCACGCGCCTGCTGCTCCTGAGCCTGCGCCCGGTGTCCGCCGGGCGGCTCGCCGTGGATCTGCGCCTCATCGAGCTCAAGTCCCGGAAGGTCATCGGCCGGAGTGCCTCGGTGGTGGAGACGGGGGGGCTCTCCGCGTGGGTGGAGGTGTCCGCCACCCGGCTCATCTCCCGGGCCGACCCGTATGCGAAGGATCGGCCCCAGAGCCCCTTCGCGGTGAAGCCCGCCCCGGAGACTCCCGTCGCGCCGCCAGCGCCGGCCAGTGACGCCCGGCCGCGCCCCGCGCCCGAGACGAAGTAGCCGCGCTCCGGGCTGGGCGGACGTCTGGGCGCGGCGGTATGGTCGCCGCGCCCATGAGCTTCACCCTCCGGTTCGCCACGCCCGCCGATGCCGCCCTGCTCGCAGAGCTGGGCGCTCGCACGTTCCGGGATGCCTTCGCCGCCGACAACCGGCCCGAGGATCTGGCGGCCCACCTGGCCTCTCATTATTCGCCCGCCCTCCAGGAGCGGGAGCTGCGGGATCCCCAGCGCTCCTTCCTGCTGGCGGAGACCGCTGGTGTTCCCGCGGGCTTCGCGTTGCTCCAAGACATTCCACCCGGGCCAGGTGTCCCGGGGCGCCGGCCGCTGCGTATCGAGCGGCTGTACGTGGACAAGCCCTTCCATGGCACCGGCGTGGGTGCGGCGCTCATGGGGCGCTGCCTGGACGAGGCCCGGGCCCGGGGCCATGACGTGATCTGGCTGGGGGTCTGGGAGCGGAACTTCCGCGCCCGGGATTTCTACACACGCTGGGGCTTCACCGAGGTGGGCGAGACGACGTTCGTCATCGGCGGCGATGCCCAACGCGATCTCGTGCTGGCTCGTCCCCTCTAAGCCCCCGGACACTGAGCGGGGGCTCGCTCGGAGGGGAATCCGTTCTCCCGGGGCTCGATTGAAGAAGGAGAGAGCCGCACACGCGTTCCCGATGGGGCTCAGGAAGGAAGCTCGGTTCCGGGTCCTCGTGGCCGGAAGCAGGGGCGCCTCGGGGACCAGGGGGAGTCGCCATGCCCGATGAGGGAAACGCCCGGCCTGGGGAAGGCACGCCTTCCGCCGTGCCTGCTCCCGAGACGGAGGCCCAAGGCCCATCAGGGGGGCCTCCCTCCGCTCCCGAGAAGGGTCCCCCCACGCTCAAGGAGCTGTTCCATCACGGGCTCTACCGGCGCTTCGGCACCTGGGGCCTGGTGACGCTCGCCCTGGTGAGCCTGGGGTTCTTCGTCCAGTGGAACTGGGACAAGGTGAGCACCCTGCCCCTCCTCTCCCAGCTCGTGGAGCTGCTCTCCCGGGAGAAATCGCCTCCAGCGTCGGCCAGGAAGTTCACCGTGGCGGTGGCCCACCTGGAGAACGACGAGGGTCAGGAGTACGAGCGCCTCATCCGCGACACCCTCAATGGATACGCGGGCATCGAGGTCATCCAGGTGGACAGGGAGGTGATGTCCAAACATGCCGTCTCCGGGGAACGCCTCGAGGCCGGGCACGCCCGGGCCCGGAAGTACCTGGAGAAGACGGGAGCGGACATGCTCATCTGGGGCACGGTCCTCCAGGTGGGGGGCCAGAGCACGTCCAAGCTCTTCCTGACGGACTCCCTGGGCCTGAATCGGAAGCACTCGGGACGCTATGCGCCCGAGAACCTGAGCCTGCCTTCCCTCTTCTGGGACGAACTGGAACAGGTGCTTCGCCTGCGGGTACTCACCCAGAGCGCGGACTTGCAAGCCGTGCAAGGGCGCTTCGCCGCCGAGAAACTCAAGCCCCTCGTGGAGAAGGTGCGCCACCTGCTGGAGAGCAGCGAGGGACAGGGGTGGAGCGTGGAGACACGGGCCAGCATGCGCGTGCTTCTCGCCGACGCCCTCCTGCGCATGGGCACCTATGCTGGAGAGGGCCAGGAACTCGTGGCGGCGGTGGCGGCGTACCGGGCCGCCCTGGCGGAGAGGCCGCGAGATCGTGAGCCCCTGGCGTGGGCCCGGACGCAGAACAACCTGGGTCTGGTGCTGGCCACCCTGGGCTCGAAGGAGAGAAGCAGGGCGCGGCTGGAGGAGGCGGTGGGGGCCTTCCGGGCGGCCCTGGAGGAGCGGACGCGGGAGCGCGGGCCCCTGGAGTGGGCCCAGGCGCAGAACAACCTGGCACTGGCGCTGACCACGCTGGGCAAGACGGGAGAGGGGGGAGCGGCACGGCTGGAAGAAGCGGTGGTCGCGCACCGTGCGGCCCTGGAGGCACTCCCGCGGAAGCGCGAGCCCCTGTACTGGGCCAGGATCCAGAACGAGCTGGGGATGACGCTGCGACTTCTGGGCGAGAGGCAGGGGAGCACGGCGAGGCTGGAGGAAGCGGTGGTGGCCTACCGGGCCACCCTGGAGGAATGGACGCAGGAGCTCGATCCTGTGGCATGGGCCGCGACACAGCACCGGCTGGCGCAGACGCTGCGATTGCTGGGAGAGCGGGAGCAGGGCACGGAGCGGTTGGAGGAGGCGGTGGCGGTGTACCGGACCGTCCTGCGCGAGAACGCGCGGGAGCGCCAGCCCCTGGCGTGGTCCCACACGCAGAACCATCTGGGGATCACGCTGGCCATCCTGGGGGAGAGAAAGCAGAGCGCAGCACTTCTGGAAGAGGCGGTGGAGGCCTTCCAGACATCCCTGGACGAATTGAAGCGGGAGCGTGAGCCCCTGGATTGGGCCCGGACGCACTTCAACCTGGGGAATACGCTCTGGATGCTGGGCGAGTCCAAGCAGAGCGCCTCCCTGCGGTGCGAAGCCCTCCATTCCCACGGGCTGGCGTGGGAGGTCTTCTCCGGGGTCGGAGCCCCCGAGGCCATGGTCAGTGAACGAGAGGTCCGGAGAGAGCGCGACCTCCTGCGGAGCCAACCGGGTTCACAGGGGCTGGAGCGATGCCTGAAGACCTACGGCAAACGCATGGCTCGGAGGCTCGCCACGCTGGAGCGGAGGGGAAGTCACCATGCCCGATGAGGGAAACGTTCGGCTCCCGGAGGGCACGCCGCCCGCCGTGTCTCCTCCCGCCCCGGAGCCCCAGGGCCCAGGGGGCGCTCCCCCTGCTCCCGACAAGGGTCCCCCCACGCTCAAGGGGGTGATCCATCAATGGCTCTACCAGCGTTTTGGCACCTGGGGCCTGGTGACGCTCGCCCTGGTGAGCCTGGGGTTCTTCGTCTGGTGGAACTGGGACAAGGTGAGCACCTTGCCCCTCCTCTCCCAGCTCGTGGAGCTGCTCTCGCGGGAGGAGCTGCCACCCGCCCCCGACGGGAAGTTCACCGTGGCGGTGGCCCGCCTGGAGAACGACGAGGGCCGGGAGTACGAGCGCCTCATCCGGGAGTCCCTCGATGAACAGGAGGGCATCGAGGTCATCCAGGTGGACAGGGAGGTGATGTCCGAACACTCCGTGTCCGACAAGCGCTTCCAGGAAGGAGAGGCCCGGGCCCGGAAGTACCTGCGGAAGACGGGAGCGGACGTGCTCATCTGGGGCACGGTCCTCCGCGTGGGGGGCCAGAGCACGCCCAAGCTCTTCCTGACGGATGCCCGCGGCCTGGAGCGCAAGCACTCGGGACGCTACGCGCCGGAGACGCAGAACCTGAACCTCCCGTCCCTCTTCTGGGACGAACTCGAGGAGCTCCTGCGCCTGCGCCTGCTCACCCAGAGTACGGAGCTGCAAGCCGCGGAAGGGCGCTACGTAGCCGACAAGCTCGAGCCCTTCGTGCAGAAGGTGCGCCAGCTGCTGGAGAGCAGCGAGGGCCAGGGGTGGAGCGTGGAGACACGGGCCAGCATGCGCGTGCTCCTCGCCGATGCGCTCCTGCTCATGGGCAGCCAGTCGGGAGAGCGTGAGGAGCTCGTGGAGGCGGCGGCGTCGTACCGGGCTGCCCTGGAGGAGAGGCCGCGAGTGCGCGACCCGCTGGAGTGGGCCGGGATGCAGCACAGCCTGGGGGTCGCGCTGGCAACCCTGGGCGAGCGGGAGAGGGGCACGCTGCGGCTGGAGGAAGCGGTGGGGGCCTTCCGGGCCGCCCTGGAGGAGCGGACGCGGGAGCGCGAACCCCTGGAGTGGGCCATGACGCAGGCCCATCTGGGGTGGACGCTGGCCAGACTGGGCGATCGGGAGCCGGGCACGGAGCGGCTGGAGGAAGCGGTGGCGACCTTCCGGGCGGCCCTGGAGGAACTCACGCGGGAGCGCGAGTCCCTGACATGGGCCCAGACGCAGACCCAACTGGGATTGGCACTGACCGCCCTGGGAACGAGGGAGGGGAGGACGGCGAGGCTGGAGGAGGCGGTGGCGGCCTACCAGGCCGCTCTGGAGGAACTCACGCGGGAGGGGGTGCCCCTGTACTGGGCCCGAACGCAGCTGTGCCTGGGGTGGACGCTGATGAACCTGGGCGCGTGGGAAGGAGGCACGGCGAGGCTGGAGGATGCGGTGGCGGCCTACCGGGAGGCCTTGAAGGAATTCAAGCGGGAGCGCACACCCATGGACTGGGCGACGACGCAGGCCAGCCTGGGGTGGACGCTGATGAACCTGGGCGCGAGGGAGGGGGGCACGGCGAGGCTGGAGGAGGCGGTGGAGGCCCACCGGGCCGCCCTGAAGGAATGGACGCGCGTGAGCGTGCCCCTGCACTGGGCGGCGACGCAGGCCAGCCTGGGCGTGGCGCTGACGGCCCTGGGGGAGAGGGAGGGGAGTGTGGCGCGGCTGGAAGAAGCGGTGGAGGCACACCAGGAGGCCCTGAAGGAAGTCACACGGGAGCGCGTGCCCCTGAAGTGGGCGACGACGCAGTCCAGCCTGGGCGTGGCGCTGGCGGCCCTGGGCGAGCGAGAGGGGAACCCGGCGCGGCTGGAGCAGGCGGTGGGGGCCTACCGAGCGGCCCTGAAGGAGCTCACGCGGGAGCGCATCCCCCTGGAGTGGGCCCGGACGCAGCTCAACCTGGGACTGGTGCTGGCAACCCTGGGCGAGCGAGAGGGAAGCGTCGCGCGGTTGAAGCAGGCGGTGGAGGCGCACCGGGCGGCCCTGAAGGAGTTCACGCGGGAGCGCGTGCCCTCGGACTGGGCCCGGACGCAGAACGGCCTGGGAATGGCGCTGGCGGCCCTGGGCACCCGGGAGGGCAGCGTGGCGCGGTTGGAGCAGGCGGTGGGGGCCTTCCGGGCCGCCCTGGAGGAATGGAAGCGGGAGCGCGAGCCCCTGGACTGGGCTCTGGCGCAGCACAACCTGGGCTGGGTGCTGCGAGCCTTGAGCGAGAAGGAGGGCAGCGGAGTGCGGTTGGAGGAGGCGGTGGCGGCCTACCGGGCCTCTCTGGAGGAACGGACGCGGGAGCGCGAGCCCCTGGAATGGGCCCGGACGCAGTACCAGCTGGGGCACGCGCTCTGGGCGCTGGGTCAGCACAGGCGGAGCGCCTCCCTGCGTTGCGAAGCCCTCCACTCCCAGACCCTGGCGTGGGAGGTCCTCTCCGAGGCCAGGGCATACGAGGCGAGGGAGGTGGCCCAGGAGGTCCGGAAGGAGAGTGCCCTCCTACGAGGCGACCTGGGCTCACAGGGGCTCGAGGGTTGCGTGAAGACCCATGGCGCGCCACTGGCGGAGCGGCTCGCCACCCTGGAGCGGTGGAAGGGAGACGCGCCACCGGGTTCGCCCGTCGCCCGCCGCGGGAGCGAGCGGGCCGGCACTCGTCCCTCCCCGGGAAGCCTGGAGCGCCCGGCGCGCGCCCCACATCGGGTCAGCTCCGGGCGAACGCCAGCAGATCGGCGTTGAGCTGATCCTTGTGGGTGGCGGCGAGGCCATGATCGCCACCGGGATAGATCTTCAGCGTCGCGCCCTTGACGAGCTGGGCCGTGCGGCGGGCCGAGGCGTCGATGGGCACGATCTGATCGTCATCGCCGTGGATGATCAGCGTCGGCACGTCGAACTTCTCGAGATCCGCGGTGAAGTCGGTCT
This sequence comes from Archangium sp., assembly GCF_057119385.1. Taxonomy (NCBI): domain Bacteria; kingdom Pseudomonadati; phylum Myxococcota; class Myxococcia; order Myxococcales; family Archangiaceae; genus Archangium; species Archangium sp. The sequence continues at coordinate 34,174 of NZ_DBNGVP010000044.1, forward strand.
CGGAGAAGGCCTTGATGCAGTCGAGCTCGGGCTTGAGGCCGCCCATCATTCCCTGCATCCAGAAGCTGTCGCGCATGCCCTGCGAGACCTTCGCGCCCGGGCGGTTGGCGCCGAAGAAGGGCGTGGTCAGGTCCTTGAAGAACTGCGAGCGGTCCGCGGCCACGCCCTTGCGGATGTCATCGAACACGGACATCGGCAGTCCGCCGGGATTGGCGGCGGTCTTGAGCATGATGGGCGGCACCGCGCCCACCAGCACCGCCTTGGCGACGCGGCTCGTGCCGTGCCGGCCGATGTAGCGCGCCACCTCGCCGCCGCCCGTCGAGTGGCCCACGAGGATGGCCTTCTTGACGTCCAGCTTCTCCAACAGCTCGGCGAGATCATCGGCGTAGGTGTTCATCTCGTGACCCGCCCAGGGCTGGCTGGAGCGGCCATGCCCGCGCCGATCATGGGCGATGGTGCGGAAGCCATGGGAGGCGAGGAACACCATCTGGTCCTCCCAGGCGTCCGAGCTGAGCGGCCAGCCGTGGCTGAACACCACCGGCTGACCCGAACCCCAGTCCTTGTAATAGAGCTGCGTCCCGTCCTTCGTCGTGAACATCGCCATATGTGGGCTCCCTTGGTCCCCGAGTCTGGCGCGGTATAGCGGCGGTGCTCCCTCCCTTGCCTCCCCCTCCAGGGGGACGTGTCCACCCCCAGATAGGGGAGGCGGCATGTCACCGTGACCGTTTGACCGGAAATTCGAATCCGGTCATGATGTCCACATGGCAGCAACATCCGTCGAGGTCCGGCGCCAGCGCATCCTCCAGGTGGCCAAGGGCCACTTCGAGCGTTTCGGCTTCCGCCGGACGCGCATCGAGGACATCGCCCGCGAGGCGGGGATCGCCAAGGGGGCCGTCTACCTGGAGTTCGAGAGCAAGGAGGTCCTGCTCCACGCGGTCATCGAGGCCGTGCTCGCGGAGACGGGGCGCCGGTATGCCGCGGAGGTGATGGGGCAGGAGTCTCCTCGCGAGCGGCTGCGCGCCACGCTGCGCTTCGCCTACCGGGAGCTCGCCCGGGATGCCCTGCTCGAGCGGCTCGTCCGCGAGGATCCGGAGTTGACGGTGCTCCGCTCGCTGGCGGAGTCCGGAGACAACCCGCGCAAGGCGGATGCCCAGGTGGAGATGATCCGCAACTGGGTGCGCGAGGGCATCGAGCGGGGCGAGTTCCGCGCGGATCTGGACGTCGACGCGGTGCCCTTCGTGATCGGGCTGCTGCGCTTCCTGCACTACCACACCGGGCTCGTCACCACGGGAGACCGCATCTCCCGGGAGCGGCTGCTCGACGCCGTCATCGACATCTTCATCGCGGGGCTGTCCGCGCCCGCGCCCACCCCGCCGTCCCCGGGCAAGCGCCCGGGCCGCGGCTCCAAGAGGTAATGCCATGCATGCCATCGAGATCGATCGGCTCACCCGCGTCTACGGCCCCGTCCGGGCAGTGGATGGAGTGAGCTTCCACGTGGAGCCCGGGGAGATCTTCGGCTTCATGGGGCACAACGGCGCGGGGAAGACGACCACGCTCCGGATGCTGCTCGGGCTGACACGGCCCACCTCGGGCAGCGCCCGGGTGCTCGGCCACGACGTGGTGCGCGAGAGCCTCGAGGTGCGCCGCCAGTGCGGCTTCCTCCCCGCCAGCTACGCGCTCCCGGCCCACATGACGGCGCGCCAGTTCCTCCACTATGTCGCCGCCATGTTCGACCTCGACACCGGCATGGCCGAGGCGCGCATCCAGTCGCTGCTCCAGCTCTTCGGCCTCGAGGCCGCGGCGGACCGGAAGCTCGGCGGCTTCTCCACCGGCATGACGCAGAAGGTGGGGCTCGCCCAGGCCCTCATCAACGAGCCCCGCATCGTGCTGCTGGACGAGCCCACCTCCGGGTTGGATCCGCTCGGCCGTCACGAATTGCTCGAGCACCTGCGCCGCCTGTCCTCCGAGCGCGGTGTCACCGTGCTCTTCTCCAGCCACATCCTGTCGGACATCGAGACGCTGTGCCGGCGCGTCGCGGCGCTGCACCAGGGCAGGCTGGTCGCCTTCGGCCCCATCGAGGCGCTCAAGAGCGAGCACCGCTCGGGGAACATGGACGAGCTCTACCTGTCGCTCGCGCGGAGGGCCGCATGAAGGCGCGCTTCCTCTGGCTCGACATGCGGGCCACCTTCCGTGAGCGGAAGACGTGGCTGGCCGCGGGCATGCTGGCCTACGCGGCGCTCGCCATGCCGGTGATCGCCGCGAAGCCGCCCGCGCACGTGCTCTCGGCCTTGCAGGGGTGGTTCTCCACGTCGGACCCCTCCATCCTCTTCCTGTTCATCTGGACGGACCTGGCGATGAACAAGAGCATCATGGTGCTCGGGGTGGTGCTCGCGGGCAGCCTGCTCATCCGCGAGAAGGAGACGGGACAGCTCGCGGTGCTGCTGTCCAAGCCCGTGTCACCCGCCGCGTACTTCCTGGCGCGCACGCTGTCGGCCTGTGCCGTCATGGGGGTGCTCTACATCGGCTCGCACCTGGCCACCGCGCTCCTCGTCTCGCGGAGCCTCCCGGGGTTCCGCCCGGGGATCTTCTTCGCCTCGATGACGGTGCACCTGTTCGCCGCGTTCTTCTGCGTCTGCTTCAGCGCGCTCATGGCCGTGCTCATCCAGAAGCGGGCGCTGGCGGCGCTCGTGAGCCTGCTGGTGCTCAGCCTGCTCGTGGGCATGGCCTTCATCGGCTTCTACAACCCCGCCTGGAGTGGTCTCTCCGCCTTCAACCCCCTCACCCAGGGCATCTCCATGCTCGGCCACCTGGATGATCCGAGCCCCGCCCACATGGTGGGGCCCATCGCGGCCCTGCTGGGCATGAACGCGGCCGTGCTCGCTCTCGGCGCCCTGCGGGCGCGCCATCTGGAGGTGTGACGCCATGCAGGCTCCTCTTCGCCGCTACCGCCTCCTCGAGGCCCGCCATTCCCTCGGGGGCGTGCCCCTCGTGTCCCTGCTCGTGGGCATCGTCGTGGTGCTCGTCACGGCCGCGCTCATTCCGCGCCTGCCCGCCGCGGTCAATGCCTTCATGGAGCGCGCGTTCCTGATCCGCGGGCTCGATGCCGTCATCCTGGTGAACGTCTACACCGGCATCTACATGCTGCCCTTCTTCGGTGGGGTCGCCGGGTTGATGCGCGCCCTCGTGGAGCCCCGGGAGAACCGCTCCATGGAGATGCTGCTCAGCAAGCCCATCTCGCGCCGTGCGTTCCTCATGGCCCGCGTGGGCCCCGTGCTGCTCGCCTCCTCGGTGGTGGGCCTGGTGATGTCCCTGCTCACGGGGCTCGCCGTGCGGCCCTTCGTGGGGGAGGGGTCCTCCGTGAGCGTGGCGGGCGCGATCGGCTCCGGGCTCATCTTCACGGCCCTGGTGGTGCTGCTGCTCTGCGTGCTCGTCGGCCCGTTGCTCCTGGTGCGCGATGCGTTCCAGGGACTCCTCATCGCGTTCCTGGTCTGGATGCTGCCGATGATCCCCACCGTGTTCCTGCTCTACCGCCCCGATGTGTACGAGGGACGTGAGCGGCTGCGCGATCTGCTCGTCCTGGGGCCGAACCTCCTGTGGTTCGACGCCTCGGTGCCGCTCTTCGCGGCCATCGCGCTGGCCGTGGCCTTCGTGGGCTCCTGGGGTGCGCTCGTGCTCGGCACCCGCGTGTTCGAGCGCGCCGAGCTGCGCTGAGCCCCGTGGCCCCGGGGCCGCTCAGGGGCCGATCGTGGCGGAGCTGGCCACGTTGCGCAGCACCTGCTCGGCGGCTCCGGGCGACGTGGGCTCCACGCCGTCCAGCCACCGGTCATAGGCCAGGTGGAGGGTGCGGCTCGCCTCCAGCGCGTCCGGGGTGAGCGCGAGCCCCTCCAGCCAGAGCTCGGCGTTGATGAGGCTGGCCGACTCCAGGCGGAAGGTCTGCTCGGGTCCACCGCTGGCGGGGAGGAGACGGCCCTCCAGCAGGAGCGTCCTTCCCTCCATGTCCACCTCGGGCGTCAGCCCCTCGGCGTCCTCGTCCGCGGGCGCGAAGACGAGGCGGGCGCGGCAATAGCTGCCGGGCGGCGGTTCCAACGTCCCCAGCATCTTCGGCTCGCCATCCGCGAGCTCCAGTCCGCTCACATGGGGCGTGCCCAGCCGCCGGGGCGTGTTGGCCTCGTGCGCCTGGGCCGTGCCGATGGGGGAGAGCGCGCGCAGCCACCGCCACGCACTGCTCGTCTGGCAGGGGATGATCTCCACGCTGCCCAGGGTGACGTGGGCCCGGTCCAGGGTGATGCGATCTCCCCGGTCGTTGGTGAACTGGCGCGAGGTGCCTCCCGCCAGCGTCTGGCGCGCGGGGCGGAAGTCGAGCCCGAGGTGGAGCCGGATGCCCTCCTCGCGAGCGCCGCATGCGCAGAGGGCCAACAAGAGGAGGACGGGAGCGGAGCGGGACTTCATAGATCGTAGACGATGGAGGCCTGGAGGATGGGGCTCTGACGGACGTTGCCCCGCAGCAGGTTGAGCACGGGCACGCGCACCCCGAGCTCCAGCACCACATCGGTGACGGGGCTGAAGAGCACGTCCGGGGACACGAAGGCGAGGACCCCGCTGCCCACCGGATCGGCGACGCCGCGCAGATCACCGGGGCCCTCGAGGCGGCCGTCCACGGCGAGGCGCACGGCCCAGCGCGGGCCCGGTTGCAGTTGCGCGGCGAGCGTGGTGCGCAGCGAGGCCCCGGCGCGGAAGCCCTCGCGCCCGCGTGTGGGGAGGTAGCCCGTGGCGCTGGCGAGGAAGGACCAGTCGCCGCGGAAGGTCGAGTAGGAGAGCCCCAGGTATGGATCCAGGGACGCGGTGCCGAGCTGGGCATCGAGCGACAGTGGGCGTCCATCCGCGTCGTGCACCGTGGGCGAGGTGGGCAGCCGGGCCCCGGCGAGCACGCCGATGAGGTGGTCCGCCGAGAACTCGCGATCGCGGAAGACGAAGACCTTGGCGCCGACCTCCATGTCTCCGGGTCCCCATGCCGTCTCGCGCGCGAGGCTGACCTGCTGCAACGAGCGCGTCTGCAGGGGCAGGGTGGCGGACAGGAAGAGCCAGGGGAGGGGGGCGTAGGCCACCGACAGGTCCATGCGCAGCTCGCGCAGGGAGACGGCGTCCACGGCGTCCTGGCCGGTCGTCAGGCTCCAGGCGCGCACCTGGTTGGCGAGCCGCAGGCGCCCGGCGAAGGGCTGCTCGGTGCCCATGGACGTGAGGGTCGGATCACCACAGGCGCAGGTGGCGCAGGCCTGTCCCTCCAGGGGAACGAGCAGGGTGGCCACGAGCAGGGGCACGGCGAGACAGGACTTCCACATGATACGGCCACTCTACCGGCGAGGGCTCGCCACCCCCCTGTGGCGAGTTGTCGCGGCATCATCCGGGGGACAGCCGCAGCGTCCGTATGACCTCGAAGGGGCGATTCCCCTCGCGCGCGATGATGCTCACCTCGGTGACATTGGGGGGACGCCCGCTCCTCTGTACAGGAGGCAATGCATTGATGAAGTCGAGCCGGTTCTAAGGCGTTCCCCCGGTAGTGCGCAGCAAGCAAGGTACGATGAAGCCGCGAGCGAATGTCCTGTGCACGACAATCGCTCTCACGCTGGTGTCCGGACAGGCGGCATGGGCGCAGCAGCAGGCAATGCCGGCACAGACGCCCGCTCCGGCACCCGCACCGGCGCCCGCGGCCCAGGGCGGGTCGGTGCAGGGACGGGTCACCGCGGCCTATGGAGAGCCGCTGTGGGGTGTCACCGTCTCGGCGAGGGGCACGAAGATGCCGCTGCTCGACCAGTACCTCACCGCCACGGATCCGGCCGACCCGGCGTTCCCGCGGACGCCGGAGTTGCTGTGGCAGAACGAGGCGGGCCTCAAGCTGGGTGGCAGCTGGTACGCCCTGGCGGCCGTGGCCTACTGGATGCAGATCGAGAACTTCCCCAGCCAGGACGCCCGGGTGGATCCGGTGACGGGGGACACGCGCTTCGTCACCGTGTACGCGGGCAAGGCGCGCACGCTGGGCCTGGAGCTGGAGGGCGCGGTGCAGCCGGTCAAATGGTTCCGCGGACAGGGCATGCTGACGCTGCAGGACCCGCGCTACACGGAGTTCAACGAGGGTGCGAATGACTTCACCGGCAACCGCATCCGCCGCATCCCCCAGGTGATTGGCGATCTGACGGGCACCTTCATGTTCGGGAACGCCAGCCTCGGCATCAACTGGAGCTACGTGGGCCACCGGTTCTCGAACAACGCCAACACGGTGGACCTGCCCGGCTTCGGCCAGTTCAACGTCCGCGCGGGCTACACGTACGAGAACGTCACCCTGGACCTGCAGCTCTTCAACGCGCTCAACAGCATCGGCCTCACCGAGGGCAACCCGCGCGTGGACGAGTCGCTGGGCGCCGTGCCGGACATCTTCCTGGCCCGGCCGGTGCTCCCGCGCCGCCTCATGCTGTCGCTGACCGCGCGTCTGTAATAGCGGCGAGCAGCACCCGATGAACGACGGGCCCGGCGATCCTCATGGGATTCGCCGGGCCCGTTTCACTTCAGGGCTTCCGCTCGAGGCTTCCGCTCAGCCCTCGGAGGCCTCGGGGGCCTTCTCCTTCTCGGCGGCGGGGGCCAGCTCGAAGTCCTGGATCTCGAACGTGCCGTCGGCGAGATCCGCCTTCTCCACCAGCTCCACGCCCTGGCTGCGGGTGGCGGACAGCACGTCCTCGCGCACGGGCCCGAAGCCGGCGAGGGTGGCCGCGTTCGCCGCCAGCTTCATGCGGGTGACACCCCGGCCCACGCCCGCGCCGGACTCGCTCTTGCGCTTGTTGATGGCCTGCTGCGCGGCCTCGGCGATGGCGAAGGAGGCGGGGTTGGCCGGCTTCTCGATGCCCGCGAAGGTGCGCGCGTCGGGCCAGCGGGCGCGGTGGATGCTCTTGCGGCCCGTCTCCTCGGCGAAGGCCCAGCTCCACACCTCCTCGGTGATGTAGGGCAGCACGGGGGCGAACAGCCGCAGCAGCACGTTGAGCCCCAGCCGCAGCGCCGCCACCGCCGAGCCGCGTGCCTCCTCGCCACCGGAGCCCTCTCCGCGCGCACGCGCCTTCACCAGCTCCAGGTACGTGTCCGTGAAGCTCGCCCAGAAGAAGCTCTCCGTGTTGGCCAGGGCCGGAGCGAACTCGAACTCCTTGTAGGACGCCGTCGCGGTCTCCACCACCTCCGCGAGCTTCGCCACGAAGGCGCGGTCCAGCTCGTGGGTGATGGGGTGCTCCTGCGCCGTCTGGCTCAGCACGTACTTGCCGGCGTTGAAGAGCTTCGTCACCAGCCGCTTGCCCACCTTGAACACCTTCTCGTCGAAGGCCGTGTCCGTGCCCAGCCGCGCCGAGGCCGACCAGTAGCGCACCGCGTCCGCGCCGTAGTTCTCCAGCAGGTGCATGGGCGTGATGACGTTGCCCTTGCTCTTGGACATCTTCTTGCGGTCCGGATCGAGGATCCACCCGGAGATGAGCACGTGCTTCCAGGGGATGGAGTTCTCGTGCAGCATCGCCTTGGCGATGGTGTAGAAGGCCCACGTCCGGATGATCTCGTGGCTCTGCGGGCGGATGTCCGCGGGGAACAGCTTGCCGTGGCGCTCCGGATCCAGCTCCCAGCCCGAGGCGATCTGCGGCGTCAGCGAGCTGGTGAACCAGGTGTCGAACACGTCCGATTCGGCGGTGAAGCCGTTGGGCTGGTCCCGCTGCGAGGCCTCGTAGCCCGTGGGCACGTCCACCGTGGGGTCCACCGGAATCTGCTCGCGCGTGGCGACGATGGGCTCGTCGTGGAGGGGGTTGCCGTCCGCGTCCAGCGGGTACCACACGGGGAACTGCACGCCGAAGTAGCGCTGGCGGCTGATGCACCAGTCCAGCTGCAGGTTCTCCGTCCAGTTGCGGTAGCGCGAGCCCATGTGCTCGGGGTGCCACTTCACCCGATCACCGAAGCGCAGCAGCTGATCCTTCTTGTCCATCAACCGCACGAACCACTGGCGCGTGGAGATGAACTCGAGCGGCTGGTCTCCCTTCTCGAAGAACTTCACCTCGCGCTGGATGGGCTTGGGCTCGCCCTGGAGCGGGACGCCCATGCCGGGCTTCGCCGCGCCGTCCTCGCGCCGCAGCAGCTCCACCATGGCCGTGCGCGCCTGCTTCACCGTCTTGCCCAGCAGGCCCGCGTAGAAGCCCTGCGCGGCCGGGGCGTCCAGGCTCTCCCAGCCCGAGTCCCCGAAGGTGACGGCCATCAGCCGCCCGTTGCGGCCGATGATCTGCCGCAGCGGGAGCTTCTGCTGGCGCCACCAGAGCACGTCCGTGGCGTCACCGAAGGTACACACCATGAGGATGCCGGTGCCCTTGGTGGGGTCGGCCAGCTCGCTGGGGAAGATGGGGACGGGGACGCGGAAGAGGGGAGTGATGGCGCGCTTGCCGAAGAGGCCCTTGTAGCGCTCGTCGTCCGGGTGCGCGGTGACGCCCACGCAGGCGGCCAGCAGCTCCGGGCGCGTGGTGGCGATGGTGAAGCGCGCGTCCGAGCCCTCCACGCCGAACTCGATGTCATGGAACGCGCCCGCCTGGGGCCGGTCCTCCACCTCGGCCTGGGCCACGGCCGTCTGGAAGTCCACGTCCCACATGGTGGGGGCCTTCACCGAGTAGGCATGGCCCTTCTCGTACAGGTCGAGGAAGGACAGCTGCGCCAGCTTGCGGCTGTCATCGTCGATGGTGGCGTACTCCTCGGCCCAGTCCACCGACAGGCCGATGCGCCGGAACAGGCCCTTGAAGACCTGCTCGTCCTGCTGGGTCACCTGGTGGCACAGCTCGATGAAGTTGGGGCGCGAGACGGTGCGCGGCGGCTGCTTGGAGGACTCGGCGGTGGCCGGCTCCAGGCGGAGGCCGGGCTCATGCGGGGTGCGGACGTCGGCGCGGACGTTGAAGTAGTTCTGGACGCGGCGCTCGGTGGGCAGGCCGTTGTCGTCCCAGCCCATGGGGTAGAAGATGTTCTTGCCGAGCATCCGCTGCTGCCGGGCGATGACGTCCGTGTGCGTGTAGCTGAAGATGTGGCCCACGTGCAGCGAGCCGGACACCGTGGGGGGCGGGGTGTCCACGACGAACGTCTCCTCGCGGGTGCGCGAGGGATCGAAACGGTAGGTGCCCTCCGACTCCCACCGGGCATCGAGCTTCTTCTCGATGGCCTCGGCTTCGAAGTGCTTGGGGAGGAGCTCAGGGTTGATGGAGCGGAACGTCTTCATGGCGCGCAAGATGCCAAGGAGGCGTGTCCGCTGCTACTGAGATCTCCAGTGCCGCTCCTCCCGGCGCCTCACCTCGCGTCGAGGGTGGTCAGCGTGAACGCGCGCAGGGCGCGGAAGAGGCGCGCGGAGCGCTGCTCGGAGCGAGGTCACCCAGGCCACGGCCATGTCACCGGGATTCATCCGCGGGTCCTCCGAGGCGTCGGGTCCCGGCTCCCAATCCACCATCCGCTCGGCTGCCCTCCTGGTGGCTCCGGCCTGTAGAGGGCTGTAGAAACGGCCTTCACCCCCGGTCCGGATTCCTGGGAGACTCGCCGAGTGTGCTAAACAACGCACCTCAGACTGACTGATACTGCCCCCCCATGCTGGAATCCCTCTCCGTACCGAAGCGACGCGTAGCGGCCCAGTTCGTCCTGCCGGGTGGTGCCTCGCGCAACGTGGCCGTGTTCCTCGCCGAAGCCGCTCCCGGACACACCGGCGGTGAGCGCCTGTCGGACCTGCTCAACGGCAGTGGCTCCCTGTTCATCCCCGCGGTCGACGCGGACACGGACGCCATGACGTTCGTGCACTGCGAGAACCTCGCCCTGGCGCGCGTGGCCGCCGAGCTCGAGCCCAACGTCGTCGATCAGTTCACCATCCCCACCGAGCACGAGGTGGAGGTGACGATGATGGACGGCCAGAAGCTGCGCGGGCTCATCACCTACGTGCTGCCCGAGGCCCACTCCCGCCTCACCGACTACCTCAACAACAGCGCGCCCGCGTTCTTCCCCGTGTTGGAGGGGGAGCAGGTCGCCCTGGTCAACAAGCGCCACGTCGCCTACGTGGAAACCCTTCGCCGCTGAGAAGCCTGAAAAGCCATGGCTCGGTTCGACGCCTTCATCGAGAAGCTCTACAAGGAAGCCGGTGTCGCCATCATGTTGGAGACCGGCAGCGGCATCAATCTGCGGACCGCCGCGGGCAACGTCCCCATGGTCAAGGCGGGTCTCAACTCGCAGCAGATCATCGGCGCGCTCTCGGAGATCCTCCCCGCCGACATGCGGGGCAGCTTCCCCACCGAGGGGGTCTCCACCTTCTCCTATGCCGCTCCCGCGGGCGCGGTGCAGGTCAAGGTGCAGAACGTCGCGGGCCACCTGAAGGTGGCGCTGGTGCCCCAGAAGGCGGCGCCGGCCGCGAACGTCGTCGCGGTGCCGCTCCCGGCTCCGTCCCAGGGTGGTCTGGATCTGCCGCCCGCCTCCGAGGAGGACAAGCTGGAGCTGGCCTCTCCGGCGGACATGATGGACCTGGCCGCCCGCGGCGCTGGGGGTGCCTTCACGGCCGGCCCCGGTGCCGCCCCGGCGCGTGCGCCCACCGCTCCGGCCGCGGGTCCTCGCGCCGTCCCCACCGCCGCTCCGGCCGCCGCCAAGGCCCCCACGCCCGCTCCCGCCGCCGAGGCGAAGTCCTCCATCCAGGTGATTCCGGTCAACGACGGGCCGGACTCGGATGCGGCCCAGGCCCTGCGCGCGCTGTTGGACCGGATGCTCGACAAGAAGGCCTCCGACCTCCACCTGTCCAGCCAGGTGGTGCCCATGCTGCGCATCGATGGCGACATGGTGGCGCAGGAAGACTACCGGCCCCTCACGAACGATCGCCTCAAGGCGATGCTCTGGACCATCGCTCCGGAGAAGAACAAGAAGCAGTGGGAGGAGACGCGCGACACGGACTTCGCCCACGAGACCGAGCGCGCCCGCTTCCGCGTCAACGTCTTCGAGGACCGCAAGGGCATCGGCTCCGTGATGCGGCAGATCCCCACGAAGATCATGTCCGCCGAGGACATGGGGCTCTCCAAGCACATCCTCGACCTGTGCTACCTCAGCAAGGGTCTGGTGCTCGTCACCGGCCCCACGGGCTCCGGTAAGTCCACGACCCTCGCCGCGATGATCGACTACATCAATCGCAATCGCGAGGATCACATCATCACGATCGAGGACCCGATCGAGTTCGTGCACCCGAACAAGAAGTGCCTGGTCAACCAGCGCGAGGTGCACGTCCACACGCACGGCTTCAAGAACGCCCTGCGCGCCGCGCTCCGTGAGGACCCGGACATCGTGCTCGTCGGCGAAATGCGAGACCTCGAGACGATCGCCATCGCCATCGAAACGGCCGAAACGGGCCACCTCGTCTTCGGAACGCTGCACACCAACACGGCGCCCTCGACGGTGGACCGCATCATCGACCAGTTCCCCGCGGACCGGCAGGAGCAGATCCGCATGATGCTCTCCGAGTCCCTCAAGGGCGTCATCTCGCAGATGCTGGTGAAGAAGATCGGCGGAGGCCGCGTGCCCGCGCAGGAAGTGCTCCTGTGCACCAGCTCCGTGGCCAACCTCATCCGCGAGGGCAAGACGTTCCAGATTCCCTCCATCATGCAGACCTCGCGCGGCATCGGCATGCAGACGCTCAACGATGCCCTGCTGGATCTGGTGAAGAAGAAGCTCTGCGAGCCCAACGACGCCTACATCAAGGCCATCGCCAAGGGGGAGTTCAAGCAGATGCTGGAGCGCTCGGGCTTCAAGATCGATCTGCCCACCTCCTGAGCCATGGAGGTGGACAGTCCGGTCCGGGCGGCTCAGTCCAGCGAGGCCTGGTCCGCGAAGAAGACCACCCGGCCGCCGCTGGCCGGGCTGGTGCTGCCGTTGTAGCCCTCGGTGACCGTCCACAGGTTGGTGCCGCTGCCCGTGGCGTGCATGCCCTCGGGCATCCGGGCCCAGTCGCCATTGCCGGACAGGTACGCCGTGCGCGAGGCGCCCGTGGACACCTTGAAGAGGGCGCCGCTGTAGCGCGTCGAGCTCAGCCAGTACGACGTGGTCGCCGTCGTGGTCATGATGGGGGCCACGCCCTGCACGTTGGGCTCGTTCATGATCCAGGCGCGCTCGGGGGCCACCAGGCCGCTCACCGTCTGGAGGCGGTACGTGGTGGAGTCCACCGGCCAGCGGTAGAGCCGCCCGCCGAGCCCCGGCGTGGAGCCGTCATAGGGGCAGCCCGTGCCGGTGTTGTTGCAGTACTCGCCCGAGAGCAGCACGTCCGTGGTGCCGCGCGTGTCCTTGCCCAGGAAGGAGAACTTGGGCCGGCAGGGGCTGACGATGGTCGAGGGCACCACGTACGCGCTCACCTGCGGCAGCACGTACTTGTAGCCGTAGGCGCACCACTCGGTGCCCACCTTGCCGATCGCCGTGTCACACGTGGTGCTGGTGCTCACCTCGCGGATCTGCGTGAGGTCGAACACGCGCATGCCATCCGAGGTGTCCGCCATGTAGAGGTAGTTGCCGTACCAGGCCAGGCCACCGCCGTGCTCGGGGATGGTGGTGAAGTTGCCGGAGCTGGTGGGCCGCACCAGCAGGAGGTGCCGGTAGTTCACCGCGCTCAGCGACATGTCCGAGATGTCCGCCACGGAGATGCGCACGCCCTTGTCCGGGCTGGTGAGCGTGTAGTGCCAGGAGACGATGGCCACGTTGGTGCTGCCGGACACGCCCGCCGTCAGTCCCTGCGGCACCCAGTCCGTGGTGGACATGTCGCCGTCGTTCCAGCGGAAGCCGCCCTTGTAGCCCACCGCCGGCGGGTGGTTGGTCGAGGTGAGCACCGGGCCCGCGCGGTTCAGGTCCTGGAGGATCGCCGGCAGCCCCAGCGCCGGGCCCACGCCCGTCATGTACGAGGCGTAGGTGCTCCACGTGTTCTGGTCCTGCAGCTTGAGGCAGCTCGCGTCATGGGCCGTCAGCGGCGCTCCCTCCGTGAGGGGCTGCGATTGCGCTCCCGGGGTCTCGTCCCCGGGCTCCTCCTGCTCCAGCGCGGGACCGCACCCCGCCAGCCCGGCCCCGGTCAGCCACGTCGCGATGAAGAGTCCCCGCGTCTTGTTGAAACCCATGTCGTCCGCCTCCCTCTGGGAAGTAAGAGAAGACTGGACTTACACGAGTTTTCAGGATTGATACAGTGGCTTCGGGGGCTCGCGGGGGAGGTAGGGTTTCCGCATGGCCACCGGTGAGAGTGACGAACTCCAGGCGTATCTCGATGAAGCACCCGGGGTGCGCCCGCTCTCGGATTGGATCTGGGGGCTGTCGCGGTGGGGGAAGGGCGTCCTCGTTCGCGCCGGGCTCGCCATCGCCGGGGCCTGTGTGGACCGCTGGCGCCAGGGCGCTCCCAGGGATGAAGGTTGGCAGAGGCACTTCGCCTCCTCGACCCAGCCCGAGGAGGCCCTGTCGGCGCTTCGCGCGTGGCTGGCGCGAGGCGCGCCTCCTGGAGACGCCGGGCTCGCCTCGTGCACCGCGGCCCTGCGCGACCTGATCGGCAACGCGGAGTTCTATGACGACGAGGCCTCGTCCTGGGGCGCCGCCTCCGAGCGCGAGCAGGCCGCGGCTTCCGGGCGTGCCATCCTGATGGCCCTGGAAGCCTCCCAGTGGACGGCCGAGCGCGCGACCGAGGACATCCCGGACGAGGCCGAGCGCCAGGCCATCGCGCGCTCGGGCCCCGTTCCGGAGCTCTGGGAGGCCGTCCGGGCGTATCGCCACGCACTCCCGGACTGCTCGGAGGCCACGGTCCGGGAGTTGATTCGCAACGGCCTGCGCTAGAGGTGGAAGTGCCCCGCCGCCTCCGGCTGGTACGGCACGGCGACGATGCGGAGCGTCCGGGTCCGCCCGCCCGGCATGGGCCAGTCGATGGACTGGCCCACGGACAGCCCGATGAGGGCGCTCCCGACAGGCGCGAGCACGGAGACGCGGCCTTCGTCGCTGCGTGCATCCCACGGGTAGCAGAGCGTCACCTCCCGGCGCGCGCCCGTCTCCTCGTCCTCGAAGACGACGGTGCTGTTCATCGTCACCACGTCCGGAGGGACTTTCTGGGAGCTCGTCACCTCGGCCCGGGCCAACTCCAGGTCCAACATCTCGGCCAGTGTGGCGTTACGCCCACCACTGTATTGCTCGATGACGCGCTGAAGGCGCTCCAGGTCGGTCTCCGTGACGATGATGCGTCGCTCGTGGGTCATTCCATGTTCCTCATGGGGCAATGGCCGAGTTGCGGCCGGGTGTGAAGTGGGCGGAGGTCAGGCGAGGGGCAACCCGCGTCAGCGTGCGGACCCGTGACGACGCGCGAGCGTGTCCGGGTGGCCGGCGGAGCGGGCGGGACGCCGCGCGCCGGGGCTTAGAGCGGGTGGCGGGCGGCGCGGGACTGGAGCCAGGCGGTGGCCCGGCCGTGGGCGAGCAGCACCCGACGCACCACGGCCCAGCGCGTACCGGACTTCATCGCAGCTGGGCAGGTGGAGGGCATCATGGGCTCGGTCACCACGGGAGTGCGCACGGTCTCGTGCGCGGACATCGGACGAGTATAACTGCCCGATGTCCCCGGGCAAGCCAGGTCTCTGGTGCCCGCTCCTCGAGGTCACCGTGAACCAGCCCGTCCGCCTGACCCTCCGTCCAGTAGCCGAGAGTGACGACCCCTTCCTCTTCGCGCTCTACGCGAGCACCCGTGCCGAGGAGATGGCGGCCTGGGGCTGGAGCGCGGCGCAGCAGGAGCCCTTCCTGCGCATGCAGTGGCTGGCGCAGAAGCGCGGTTACGAGGCGCGCTACCCGTCCGAGGGCCACCGCATCCTCGAGCACGAGGGCCGTCCCGTGGGCCGCCTCTGGGTGGTCCGTGGCGAGCACGAGCTGCGTCTGGTGGATGTGACGCTGCTGCCCGCGTACCGGGGCTCGGGCCTGGGCACCTCGGTGCTGCGCGCGCTCCAGGAGGAGGCCTTGGCAGCCGGCAAGCCCTTGAGGCTCCACGTCCTGCGGAACAACCCGGCCCTGCGGCTCTACACCCGGCTGGGATTCACCCCCGTGGCCGAGGCGGAGCAGGAGACTCAGGAGCCCTATCTCGCGCTCGAGTGGGGCCCCAGATGACACGGCCCGCGGGTGGTGTCACCCGCGGGCCGCTTGCTTCACCCGGATGGAATGGGGGACGTCCGTTCAACTCACAGCAGCAGGTTCTCCGGGGCGTTCACCACCGTCTGGAAGGTCTTGCCGATGGCTCCGTCGGAGCCTTGCGCCGTGCTGGTGCTGCCATCGCCGCCATTGCCACCGCATGCACCGCCACCGCCACCGGCCGAGACAGCGGTGCTCGGGGACGTGGGCGCCGCGGAGGTTCCACCCGTGCCGTTCTGGACTTGGAGGGCTCCTGTGGTCACGTTGGGTGTCGTCATCGAGATCAGGTGGATGATGCCGCCGCCGCCGCCACCGCCACCGCCCTCTCCAGGGCCACCGGAAGTGATTCCATTGCCGCCATTGCCACCTCGGGCGCGGATGTTGCCATTCACGGTGAGCGTTCCCTTGGCGGCGATTACGATGACACCTCCCGCTCCGCCTCCGGGTCCCACTGTGTTGGTGTTGCTGGGCGGATTCACCCCGTTCGTGCCGTTCGCGTTGATGTTGCCCGTGCTCGTGACGAGGACATTGCCTCCAGCGGCGATGACCAGGGCGCCGCCACCCTGGCCTCCCGACGTGGCGGTGATGCGGCTGCCCGCGCCGCCCGCGAAGACCACGGGGCGGCGGACCTGGTGGGCCTGGAGGGTGTTCAGCCCGATTCCTCCGTTCGGATCACCCGCTGGAGCGACGGAGATGCCGGGGTGCGGCGCGCCGCCACCACTGTCCTCGGTGCCTGTCGTGACATCGATGGTGCCGCTCACCGTGACGTTCCCCGTGGCGCGGAGCATCGTCCCGCTCGGGACGATGAGCGTGCCGGCGATGTCGATGGTGGTGAACTGCAGGTGGATCTTGCCCTGGCTCACCAGCGTGTTGAACCCGGTGGAGGCGGTGAGGTCCAGGGTGCTTCCGGACGCCACCGACAACGCGCCCGCCGTGCCATCTCCGTAGATACCCATGGTTCCGGCCGGGCCCGCCGGACCCGGGTCGCCCTTGGCACCCGTGGCGCCGGTGTCGCCCTTGGCTCCCGTGGCGCCCGGGATGCCCTGGGGACCCTGAGGACCCGGGTCGCCCTTGGCCCCCGTGGCGCCGGTGTCACCCTTGGCCCCCGTGGCGCCAGTGTCGCCCTTGGCCCCCGGGATGCCCTGGGGTCCCTGAGCGCCATTGCACACGTAGCGGGTGAGGGCCGCGTCCACCTCGGCCGTGTCCAAGGTGTTGTTGCCATTGGCGTCCACGCCGGCCTCGAGCTTGATGCCGCCAGTGGCGCAGTTGGCCCCGAGCCCCTCGGCCGCCGTCTTCACCAGGGCCCGGGCTCCCGCCGCACCCGTGGCGCCGGTGTCGCCCTTGGCACCCGTGGCGCCGGTGTCACCCTTCGCGCCCGGGATGCCCTGGGGACCCTGAGCGCCATTGCACACGTAGCGGGTGAGGGCCGCGTCCACCTCGGTCGTGTCCAACGTGCTGTTGCCATTGGCGTCCACGCCGGCCTCGAGCTTGATACCGCCGGTGGCGCAGTTGGCCCCGAGCGCCTCGGCCGACGTCTTCACCAGCGCGCGCTTTCCTTCAGGTCCTGCCGGGCCCATGGGTCCACCCGCGGGGCCCGCTTCGCCCTGGGGTCCCTGGGCGCCGTTGCACACGTAGCGCGTCTGCGCGGCGTCGACCTCGGAGTCGTCCAGGGTTCCGTTCCGGTTGGCATCCAGACCGACCTCGAACTTCGAGCCCCCCAGCGCGCACTGGGTCCCATCCGGCTCGGCCGAGGTCCGCATCAGCGTGCCCGCGCCCGCCGCTCCGGGTTGCCCGGCGGGTCCCTCCGGTCCCTGGGGCCCCTGGGGTCCCTGCCCGCCTTCGTTCGTGCAGGCCGAGAGGACCAGTGCGGCACAGAGGGACATGACTCGGAACCCGGAGGGTCCCAGTTGGAGTCGCAGGAGGGTCGGCATCGTCATCGGCACGGTCCTTTCGAGAACCTGTTGCAGTTGCAAGCGCGCAGTATGTGCCAGTCCGTGGCCGGGGTGGTGTGATTGGCTTCACAACGCGTTCCGTCAGGGCTTGACAGCGAGTCCTGGTCCTCCGTCCCGGGACATGCTTTGTTGTCGGTTCAACACTCAGCAGGGAGCACGCATGTCGGATCCGTTCATCGGAGAGATTCGGATGTTCGCTGGCAACTTCCCGCCTCGGGGCTGGCAGTTCTGCCAGGGCCAGATCCTGTCCATCGCGCAGAACACCGCCCTCTTCTCCATCCTGGGCACCACCTACGGTGGCAACGGGACGACGACCTTCGCACTGCCGGACCTGCGCGGCCGCTACCCCATGCAGCCGGGCCAGGGCCCGGGTCTGTCGCCGCGCACCCTGGGGGAGCAGGGCGGCTCGGAGACCGTGACGCTGATCAGCAACCAGATGCCGGCGCACAACCACACGCTCAATGTCAGCAGCCAGGCCGGTGACGTGGAGACGCCCGTGGGAACGGTCCTGGCGGCGGACACGACGGCGACGGTGCTGAACTACCGGAGCGCTCCCATCGACGGCACGATGAACCCCGCGGTCATCGGCGCGGCGGGGGGCAACCAGCCCCACAACAACATGCCGCCCTACACGTGCGTGAACTTCATCATCGCGCTCCAGGGCATCTTCCCCTCGCGCAACTGACGCGGCCCGGGCGCCCGGGGTCCCCGAGGGCCCCGGGTCCGTCCTCCGCGCTCAGGACTCCGCGTGGGCGGATTGGGGCTCGGCGAGCACCGGATCGGGCGTGGGCACCCGCGCCGCGCGCGCCTGGAGCCGCGAGCCCACCAGCGACAGCAGCGCCCCCAGCGAGCACACCGGCTTCGCGTCCGGCTCGACGATGCGCATGGCCAGGAAGGCCGCCGCCAGCCGCGCCACCGAGGACAGCACGAAGAGCACGTGCAGGTTCACCCACAGGTGGCCCCCGAGGACGAACTCGGTGGGCAGCAGGCTCGCCAGCCCCCCGCCCAGCGCCGAGGCCGCCGCGTAGGCCAGGCCTCCCGCCGTGGAGAACGCCGCCAGGTAGAAGGGCCGGCCCCGGCGCGGTGCCACCGACAGCGGCAGCGCGAAGGCCGCCAGGCCATGGCCTCCCCACAGCACCCCCGCCAGCACCACGTCCGCCAGCAGCGGCCAGAGGAACGTGGCCGTCGGGAAGAGCCAGATGGCCGGGACGAAGCCAATCCCCAGCGAGCACGCCAGCAGCACCGGCTGCGCCCCCCGCCTGTCGATGAGCCGGCCCCACACCGGCGCGGCCAGCATGCGCATCCCGGCCACCGCCGCCAGGTACAGCGCCATCGTCAGGAAGCTCATCTTCAGGTTCTTCAGCATGTGGAACGAGAAGAAGGGCGCGGAGATCCCCACCGCCGCGTTCCACGCCACCTGGTACACCAGCACCCGGCGCGCCCGCTCGTCCTTCAGCGGCAGCAGCGCCACGCGGAAGTCCAGCTTCGCCTTCTCCTTGCCGGGCGCCGGATCATGCTGGCGCGCCATCAGCAGCGTCGTCACCCCGCCCGCCCCGCACGCCATCGCCGCCAGCAGCGGCAGGCCCAGGCCCACGCCCTCGGGCGGGCGCAGCTTGTCCATCAGCACGCCGGCCACCAGCGACGTCACCGTGCCTCCCAGCGTGCACAGCGCCGTGCGCCGGCCGAAGAAGCGCCCCCGGATGGACTCGGGCACCAGCTCGCCCATCCACGCCACCCAGGCGTTGTTTCCGATGACGCCCAGCACCGCCGACACCGCCGCCACCCCCACCAGCAGCCGCTGCTGCCCCTGCAACCCCAACGGCAGCCACGGCAGCACGCACAACGGCAGCATCACCTGGCGCGACAGGCACACCGCCGTCAGCGCCACCCGCCGGTGCCCGAAGGTGGACGTCAGCCACGCCGCCGGGAACTGCACGAACTGGGCGAAGAAGGGCAGCGCCGTCATCACCCCCACCAGCAAGGGCCCCAGCTTCAGCGCCAGCGCCCACGCGGTGAGCACCGTGGCCCCCGCGCACGCGGTGAACACCTCCGCCACAATCCCCTCGGCCACCGAGGCCCTCAGCGAGCCGCGCAGGGCGCTCCGGGCCTCGGTACCCGGGGTGGATGTGGGAGTGGTGCCTACCGATGGCGCCCCCAGGAGCGGGGCGGCCGAGCCCGGCAGCGAGTTACCGGGCCGGAAGAGGGGGACGGCGGTGGCCAGGGCAGCGAAGCTGCGGAGGACGTGACGGCGCAGGACGGCGAGAGACACGCGGACCTTGAGAGAGGGCGGGGGCTCCCGGGTCTCTCTCATGACGCACCGCACCCACTCAAACCGACCCCTGGTGCCCGCTCGCCCCCCTGCCAGGCCCCGGCGCCTGCCCGTCCATGCAGGAAGCAGGTGCAGTTCACGCGGTCTTGAACTATATGAACGGCGCAGAGGGAGAAGAGGGGTACATGGAACTCGCGCGTGAGCTGGCGGATTTTCTGGGGAGCGTGGAGCAGCGGCTGGGCACCATGCTGGCGGACGGGGATGCGGGCCCGGGTGTGAAGGGCGACACGCTGATGGAGGCCGCGCGCCACCTGTGCATCGGCACCGGCGGCAAGCGCGCCCGCCCCATGCTGGTGCGCCTGTTCGGCGGCGCGGTGAACGTGGCCCCCGAGAAGCTGGTGGACGTGGCCGTGGCCTCGGAGATGATCCACTCCTCCAGCCTCCTGCACGACGACGTGGTGGACGCCGGCATGTACCGCCGCGCCCGGCCCACGGTGAACGCCCGCTGGGGCAACATCGTCGCCGTCATGAGTGGAGACCTCATCCTCTCCACCGCGCTGCACCGCCTGTCGCTGCTGGATGCGCGCCTCACCCAGTCCGCCCTCGCCGTGGTGGTGGAGATGTCGCGCGCCGCCATCACCGAGGTGGAGGCCCGCGGCAACCTGGAGCTGCCCCTGGAGCGCCTGCGCTTCATCGCCGAGGGCAAGACGGGCTCGCTCTTCGGCTGGTGCGGCAGCGCCGCCGCCACGCTCGCCAACCAGCCCGAGGCCGCCCGGCGCTTCGATCTCTTCGGCCGCCGCTTCGGCGTGGCCTTCCAGATCGCCGATGACATCCGCGACGTGCTCGGCACGGATCCGGGCAAGCCGCGCTACGCGGACGTGCTCTCGGGCACGCCCTCGCTGCCCATCCTCCTGGCGGTGGAGCGCGACGGCACGCTGAAGACCAAGCTCAAGGACGCCTGGGCCTTCACCACCGTGAATCCCGAGCGCACCCGCGCCATCGGCGACGCCATCGAGGCCACCGGTGCGGTCGAGCTGGCCATGGAGCGGATGAACCGGGAGCTGGACGCCGCCGTGGACGCGCTGGGGCCGTACGGGCAGCAGGGCCCGGGCGCCGAGCTGGTGGACTGGGCGCGCAAGCTGTCCTTGGGCATGGCCGCCCAGGCCCAGGAGCGGAGCCGCGCCGCATGAAGGGCTACCTGTGGACGAGTGGTCTCGAAGCGGCCCGGGGGGAGGGCTCCAGCAACGGTCATCTCGCTCCCTGGGAAGCCATCGCCATCGACGCGGTGGGCAACGTGATCGAATTCTGGGGCTTCAAGCGCAACCAGGGCCGCGTCTGGGCCCTGCTGTACCTGCGCGGGGAGCCCCTCACCGCCGGGGAGCTCGAGCGCGAGCTGGAGCTGTCCAAGGGCGGGGTGTCCATGCTGTTGAGGGATCTGGAGCGCTGGGGAGTCATCCGCCGCGTGCGCTCGCCGCAGGACAGCGCCTGGCGCTACGCGGCGGAGACGGACCTCATCCGCATGGTGTCGCACGTGATTGAGGAGCGGGAGGCGGGGTTCATCGAGCGCATCCGCGCGGACCTGGCCGAGGCGCACCGGCTGGCGGTGGAGACGGGGAACGTTCCCCGTGAACACCTGGCGAGGCTGGAGAAGATGGCCACGCTTGCCGAGCACGTGGAGAGAGCGCTACGGCTGTTCATCAAGACGGCGCGCCTGGACGTGGGCGGCATCCTCGGCGCGCTGCGCGAGGACTCGCCGCGGCAGTGAGGCGGCCCGGGAGCCGAGGGAGGCACGGATGGACTCGCATTACGATCAGGTGATGAAGGCGCGGAGCACGGCGGATACGGCGGCCATGAAGCTGTACTTCGCCTATTCGACGATCCTGGACCGGGCGGCCTTCGAGGAGTGGCGGGCGCAGCACAGCTACGAGTTCTTCGAGCTGCCCGAGGGCAAGCTGGCCGAGGCGCTGGACGTGGACCTGGTGTACGACTTCCCCTCGAGGTGGTGGGGAGGGCGGGTGGCGGGGCTGACGGACGCGCCGGGGAAGAGCGTGTACGGGCGGCTGTTCGAGATTGGCGGGAAGGACTGGCCGATCATCCAGCACAAGGAGGGCGCGGTGACGAGCATGAGCGTGGAGCGGCTCGTGCGCGTCCGGGTGGAGGGCCAGGAGCTGCAGGCGACGGCGTTCGTGACGTCGCCGCGCCGGGCGTCCACCGAGGGCCCCATCAGCCAGCGGTTCATCGACGCGCTGGTGCGCGGCGCGCAGAGCGCGGGGCTGCCCGCGGAGTACATCGAGCGCCTGCGCCGCGGGGAGTAGGGCAGGGCGGACGCGTGGAGTCCCTGGGTTCGGGACCAGGGGGGCGCGGGTTCTCGTGCTATCGAGGCGCGAGGGCATTCCCGGGAGGTGGGCGGGCCGGGCTTCAGGGCTTGCACCAAGCGTTCTCGGGCAGCGCCGGGCCCCCGGGGGCGACTCGTGCGAGTGACGGAATGAAGTCGTAGCTGGACCGGGTCGGCAGCCCATGGAGCTCCGCCATGCGGAGGATGGCGAGTCCCTCGACAGAGACCTTGCCCTCGGTGGCGTTCAGCTCCGGGTCGAAGCTGAGGCGCTGTGAGTACTTCCGGAGCTTCTCCTGGCGGGCCTCGAGCAGGGCCGTGAACGCCGCCGGGAACAGTCTGGCGTCCTTCTCGACGAGCGCCTGGGTGAGCTCGAACTTCGCGCTGGGCTGGCCCTGCTCCACCTGCTCCCAGCGGCTCAGCAGCCGTGCCCGTCCATCCAGGTCCTCGGGCGCTAGGAGCATCCGGTGAAGCAGGTGGAAGAAGAGGAAGTCATCCTCGTACTCCACACCCTGGAAGTGGTGCTTGGGGGAGCGGGCCGCGATGGCAGCTGCCAGCTCCAGGTCTCCGGCGGCCAGGGCCGCGCCAAAGCCCAGGTCCTTGCTGCAGCACAGGAGCCGGGGCTCCACCGGCGCTCGCTCCGCCAGCACCAGCAGGGCCAGCCGTGCCTGGGCGGACTTGCGCAGCCGCAGGGCAAAGGTGTCCGCGTCCGCATCCTGAAGCAGTGAGCACAGGGCCAGGATGCGCCAGGCGAAGCTGAGCGTGGCCAGTTCCTGCGCCGTGGCCCCTTCCGGGCGCTTCACGGCCTGCAGCGTCCGGTTCAGGTGGAAGCTGTAGTTGTGTTGCGCTCGGGCCAGGGGCTCCATGCTCAGACCATTAGCCTGATGGGCGTGCCGGCTTCGTAGAAGGCGGGCCCGGTAAAGCCTGCAGCTTCGATCTTCGCCTTGAGGTCCTCACGGACCAGGAGCAGCCCTGGCGCGGCGGACACCCGGAAGAGGTTGGTCTCCGGATCTATCCTGTCCTCGTGCAGAATCAGCCGCTTCAACCGAGTGAAGCGTTCCTGCTCCAAGGGGTGTCTCTGCCCCTCGGTCTTCTCCATGTCGAGCCAGTCGTGGGCCCCGATGACGTTCACGATATAGCAGTCATCGCTCTCGACGCGGCCCTTGTGGTTCATCAGGGTGAAGCGCAGGAATTCAATCTCCGCCTTCGTGTGCTGCTCCAGGAACGCCTTCATCCGGGCCGACACCATCAGATAGCCGACCGTGTTGTGGATGACATCGGCGATCTTCAGGCCCGTGCTCTCGGGGTCCATCTCGAATGGATAGGCCGCCTTGTAATCCGCCCCCATGCGGATGCCGTACGAGGGCTTGTGGATATGCGTCATGGCCCGCGGGTACGCCATGATGGCGGTGAAGTCGTCATGACGCCTGGTGGTCATGATGAAGTATTTGGACATGGGCTCGTCGTCTCGGTCTGGGGCTCTAGAAGGCCATCGGCACCATACCGTCGTTCATGCGGGGAATCAGCCCCTGGCTGGCCTCTTCCTGTCCGTACTCCACGATGAGCCAGAACTCCTCCTGCTCCCAGCGGCGGAGGAATGCCCGGAAGCAGTCCACGTTGGCGTCCGTGATGTCGTGCTTGCCATCCTCGGTCAGCTTGGAGATGTCCTGCTTCATCTGGTTGATGGCCTTGCTGCAGTCGTCGCTGTACTCCTTGTGATAGCCGACGTGCGCCGGCAGGCCGAGCTCCAGCGCATCCGGATCGAGGTACGGTAGGATGATGAGGTTGATGCCCTCGTTGATGTTGTAACGGGATGCCTGAAGGATGGAGAGCTCGTCGTTCGTCAGGCTGGCCTTGAGCACCCCACTGGGCATGATGTGGTGGTATTGGTGTTTGAAGGGCTCGCTCTCGGTGGTGTAGTTCTTCCCACCGAAGGCCCACGCGGGCTTCTTCATGTACAGCCGCAACTTGGCTGGATTGCCAATAATCTCCTGGTAGCCCTTCACCCGGTAGGCGCAGTTCGGGTAATTGGGCTTCCAGTACTTGTACTCGTGGCTGCTGATGCAGCCCTCCTCCTGCTCGTGGTTTGGCTTCTTCCAGAGTGCTCGGACGTGTTGCTTGTCGGCCATGGCCGCACCTCGCGTCAGGGCTGGAGGACTGTGGGCGCGTGGATGCGCAGGGCACCCCGCTCGCCAGTGTCGCTGCCCACCCACAGCAGCGTCGTTCCCGGGGGAGTATACGCCCGCATGAAACCGCGGGCAGCCATGGCCACCCCGAGTGGACCCATGACGGCGCCTGCCTCACCGAAGGGGAAGGCCGGGTACCACTCGGGGACGCCCGCTTCCAGCAGGCCCTCCCCTCTCAGCCGGATGAGCGCGTGGCCCCAGTCCTGCGCACGGTATGCGTCACCGTTCAAGCCGGCGATGACCAGTCCCACCTGCGCGTCATGCCCCCGCGCCGGGCCAAGCGCGGCGCCGATGCAACTCGCGAGCGCCATGCCCAGGGCGGGTTGGCGGGACTTCCGGTGGAATGGCTCGGCCTGGCGCCGGGGGGAGTCCAGCAGGGCCTCGATGGGCGCCTTGCGCCGGAGCGCCGCGCCCGGTGCTTCCAGCCGCAGGAAGGCTGCCGCCTCTCCGGGGATGAAGCCCACCGGGTTGGACGGGCTCTTGAGCAACCTCAGCGCATCCAACTGCCGTACCATCTCTGGCTCGACGAGGCTATCCACGCCGCCCACGATGCACTGCTCGACGCGCCTTTGCCGCAGCAGCTCCGCCGCCTCCTGGAGCGCCTGGATGAAGCCGGATTCCCCCAGGAAGGCCTTCTGTACCCAGGGGGCCTGACGGACTCCCAGGGTCTTGAGCATCCGCGGGATGAGAGACTGCTGGAGCTCTTTCTGGAGGGAGGCCGGGCCGTCCGGAGTCGCTCCTTCCTGCTCCGCGTGCAGCTGGTCATGGAACCCGCTGCGGGTCGTCACGAACAGCGCAACTCTTTCCCAGTCCTCCTGGCCGGTCGCGCGCTGGAGGCTGCTCAGGCCCGCGCCCCCCAGGACCGCCAGCCGTCCCAGTCCGGCAAAGCCGCGCGTCACCCAGGGCACGCTGTGGCCGTAGGCGGGCTCGAGCTCGCGGGAGGTCGGGTCGAAGACGTAGGCCTCCTCCAGCTCCTGGATGCGTAGCACCGCCGCGCGACCGGCGGCGCAGGAGCCCGTCGCGTCCTCACCCAGGGCCGACACCAATCCCATGCCAGTGACGGCGAGCGCCTCGGCGGAGAGCGGTGCCTCCTGGCGGCGTGCCGACGGCCGGGGATTGGCGGCCGTGTGAGCACTGTCCGCCCCCCATGGAGCGGACAGGGTCTGGAAGGGCCTCTCCAGGTTCCACTGCCGGGCGGACGCAACCGCCGCGCGGAGCTGGGTGCGCTGGAAGTCGGTGAACGCTCGTGTCTGGATGAGGTGGGCCCCCCGTCCGCGCAGCGCTACCTCCAGGGCCATGGCATGGCGCCGTCTCAGGGGCACGAGCTCGAAGGATTCGAGCAACCACTCACCCACCAGGGGCTGGCCCAGCAGGTAGCGCCCTCGGGGCTTCAGCCGGTGCTCGACTTCCAGCCACCAGCGCCGGACGAGGCCGGAATCGGCGCGCGGCAGCGCGGGCGCAAGGGGGGGCGGCGCCTCCTCCTCCTCGTCATTCTCGGGCTCGGGGCGCAGGAATGCACCCTCCAGGCGGAGTCCGGTAATGGCGCAGAATGCCTCCGCCGCGAGCCCCTCCAGCCCCGCCGTATCGAGCAGCTCCAGACAGGACTCTGCCGCCTCCCTGCGGCCGCTGAACCCCAGCGCCCAGAGCGCGTCGGCCTGGGCTCCCGGCGTGCCGAGTTGCTCCAGCAGGAGCCGCACGTCCGCAGCGTCTCCACCCATGGCCAGCAACAGCATTGCGGTGCGGCTGGGGGTCTTCGGATGGGAGGCGAGCTGTCGGCATTGGGTGAAGGCCGGCATCAGGCCCAGCGCGGTGCCGATGACGAGCGCCTCGTCACGGACTTCCGCATGGGGGGAGTCCAGCGCACGGAGCACCGGTGCTGGGCTCACCCGTCCGGCCATGACCCGCGCAGCGCGCAGGGCCGCTGCTGTGACTTCCGGCGCTGGGTGGGCCAACAAGGTGGGGAGCGCGGGGCCGACGTCCGCGCCCCAGAAGGTCAGCACTTCCAGGGCCGTTGCCACGAGCGCCGGGACCTCTTGCTGGAGCAGTTCCTGGACGGCGGGCACCCGGGTGGGCGTGGCGCTGAGCTGCAATGCGCGCTGGAGGCACGGGCGCAGATCGGGCCCGCCCTCCACGAGCGCATCCAGCACCTGGCGCAGCGCGGTTTCATCCTCTGAGGGCATGGCGAGCAGCACCAGCGCGGCGACCGTGACGAGTTCTGGCTCCCCGCTCGCGAGCGCCGGGGTGATGAGCTCCTTCCGTACGCCTTCCCCACCCAGCACCAGCGCGTCGAGGTGGGCCACAAGCCGACGCTCGTCGACGTCATACAGCTCGCCGAGGGTCAGCAACGGGGAGTCGAGCGAGGACTCCCACTGGGTCCAAAGAAAGGCCGCCTCATCCAGGTGTTCAGCACAGACGCTCCGCTGGATGTCCGTCAGGGCTGCTGTGGCGGATTCAGTTGATTTGGACATGACCGCCCTTGATGCGGTTGAGTATGCCGTCCTGACGCCTTCAGTAGTGGTCCTTGCAAATGGGGCAGACGGGCTTCTCCGTGCTGCCGCCCATGGCCATGACCGGGCCTTGAACGAGTGGGAAGGGAGGCGTGTTCTTGTCGTTGTGGAGCATCAGGTCCAGGGCGCGTGCCACGTTCTTGCCCTCGAACTGGACGTCGAAGGAGAAGTTGACGAACTCGGCCTTGCCCTTGGTCTTGCTGGAGGCCACGCCACCGCCAGCGGTGCCCGCCTCGTCGCCGGTGCTCGTCTTGAAGTTGGAGTCCTTCACGCACACGGGGTTGCCGGCCACGGACACCTTCTTGGTGCCTTTGTCGGTGTCCGAGGACTGGGCCACGTTGGGGTAGGGGATGGGCGCGGGCCCGGCAGGGCTGGGCGTCTTGCACACGTCCGGGAAGGCCACTGTGACGCCGCCAGAGTCCTTGGTCACCACGGACATGTTGTTCACACCGGTATTGATGGGCATGGTCTCGACCTCCGCGAGCAGGACAACGTACCGCATCAGGATCACATGGCGCGAGCACACGACGGCTCAACTGTCCGGGTATGGGGCGGCAGGCCCCGGAAAGCCAGAGAGCCCATCCATTCGCTCAAGCCTTCTTCGTGGGCCCGGCCACGCCCTCCGCGGTGACGCGCAGGCCGCGTACGTCGTGGATGCCCTCACCCAGCACCACATGCCCGCGCCACAGCAGCAGGACCTCCTCCGCGTCGGTGTCGAGGATGAGAGTGTCCAGATGCATGTCCGGCTTCACGTCCTCGCCGCCGGCCAGCGCCACGGTGACGATGGGAGTTGCCTGTCCGGGGAGCCGGAAGGCGAACCGACCCATTGGTGAGGCCCCCGTGATGACCACGGACTCGTTGCCCTTCAGGTAGCCGGGAGCGATGAGCCCCGGTGCCGCGGCGTTGAAGAAGCGCCGGTCGAAGTCCTTGGGCAGCAGCGGCTTGCGAGTCTTGTTCCACGCTTCGTTGTAGGTGCCCGCGTACTTCGCACGCGGCTGCCAGTGGGGCGAGGTGAAGCCGAAACCCACGGGTGTCACACGCTGGCCGAACTCGCGCAGCGGTTCCGCTGGGTCCTCCAAATTGGGTAGCATCAGCCCCTCCTCGAAATGGCGCGGGCTGGCGCGGAAGCCCGTGCCCACGGGGTTGCGCAGCTCGAACGAGGGCTTTGCTGCGTCCGTCCGGTCCCACCCGCCGAAGGCGCGCTCCCAGGTGAGGGGCAGCTTGTCGAAGGGCAGCGGCCGGGTCGCGTCCACCCGGCTCATGCTGCGGAACCACGTGCGCTCGCCCACCACGCGCACGGCCTTCTTCAGCGGGCCCACCTGGAGGACTACGAGCGTTTCGGTGGCGCCCTTCTGCGGCGGGTACGCATGACCGATGAGTGCCACGTCCGTGGCCGGCTTGAAGAAGGCGCCCTCGGATTCGTACTTGTCGCTGGACTCGCCGGGCTTGCCCCAGGGCTGGGGACTCCAGCACACCGGCACCTGCTCGTCCGCGAGCTTCAACCCCGACTCGCCCATGATGTACGTGGCCTTCACCACGAGCAGCAGCAGTGGGCGCCCCTCCTCATCGGCGAGGCCCATGATGTCGAAGGCGAAGGGGGTCTCGTTCTCGACGGTGGGGTGTCCCATAGCGTGCTCGGGCCCGCCGGGAGGGAAGGCCGGGGTGGCGGGGACGCCACTGTAGCAGGCATGTGTTGGCGTGCAGGTTGGCCACGTCCAGCCCCACGCCCGTGAGCCGCCTCCCCCTCAGTCTTCACCAGATTCAAGGGATTCATGTCGCGTCTCGGGCAGACGGGACAGTCAGGTCCCTTCGTCGAAGAGGCCGGTCGGCAGCCCGTCGAGGCTGCGCGTGTTCTTCTGGCGCCGGTAGGCGTCGAGCCCCTCCGGGCCCTTGGCCTCGGCCCACTTCGTGAGCGTGGGGCGCTCGCCTTCGTATTCGTACAGCGGCACGCCGTAGCCGCACGAGGTCTGCACGAGCTCGATGTCGAGCAGGATGAGCTGCCGCGCACCGAGTGGCTCCACGCCGCCGAAGCCGGAGGCGAGCAGCCGCGTGTATTCCTCACCGCCGCGGCGCAGGGCCCGGCCGCGGCCGTAGAGGCGCAGAATCATGGGCGGCCCCTCGAAGGCGCAGAACATGAGGGTCAGCCGCCCGTCCGCGAGCAGGTGCGCGGCCGTCTCGTTGCCGCTGCCGGTGAGGTCGAGGTACGCCACTGCCCTGTCTCCGAGCACCCGGAGTGCGTCGAGCCCCTTGGGCGAGAGATTCACGTGTCCGGTGGGCGCGGCGGACGCGGTGAAGAACACCCGCTGGCGCTGGATGAACTCACGGTGGGCGGGCTCGAGCCGGGGAAACTGTTTCGCCATATGGGACGGACCTCCACCGGCAGGCTAATCCATAAAAGAAACAGGCCAGATGGCATTCGGATTAATCTGCCGGGATGCTCGACATCCCCATTCGCCGGCTGATTCCAGTCCTCCTTCTCACGCTCATCGCCGGCTGCGAGGCCGTGGAGGGCGACTGGTGCGACGACACCTTCACCCTCTGTGGGGACTCCAACCAGTACTGCTACCTGTGCGACGGCGCCGACGACAGCCTGTGGATCGAGGGGCGGTGCGCCACCTCGCATGATGCCGCGCAGGCCTTCTGCGATGGCACCGGCACCACGGGCGGCGGTGGCGCGTGCGGCAACACCCCGTACACCGGCCCCACCGGGGACCCGCAGTCCGACTCGTTCTGCAAGGCGGCCTACAACTACAAGTGCAGCGGCGACACGGAGAAGGTCCAGGCCAACTGCGCCATCTACCGCCAGATGCAGGCGGACAACCCGAAGATGCCGAGCTGCCCCTATTGCCAGTGAGGACGCGGCTGTCGCGCCATCCACTCCGCCCATCCAAGCGGGCATCGGGTAGCTTCGCCGCTCATGCGAATGACCCCCCTGGTCCTGCTGCTCCTGCCGCTGCACGCCGTGGCCGCGGTGAAGAACGTCTCGACGGTTGCCCAGTTGCAGTCCGCGCTCGCCTCGGCGCAAGCGGGTGATGACATCGTCCTCGCGGACGGCACGTACGCGGTGAACGTGAACCTGAGCTGCGCGGCGGAGGGCACCGTCACCCAGCCCATCACCGTGCGCGCCGCGAACCGGCACGCCGCGCTCATCCGGTTCAACGCACTCGAGGGCTTCAAGGTGTCGGGCCGGTACTGGACCTTCGACGGCCTGACCGTCGAGGGCGTCTGCCCCCAGGACGACAACTGCGAGCACGCGTTCCACGTCACGGGCCACGCCGAAGGCTTCGTGCTGCGCAACAGCCGCATCCGCGACTTCAACGCGCAGTCAGTCCGACGCCGGCACCAACCCGGATCCCCTCCCGGGCACCGGCGACGGGGAGGGGCAGGGCTGTGGGGGCTGCAATGCCGGCCCGGGCCTCACGGCCGGGCTCCTGTTCTTCCTGTTGCCGCTGTATGCCGGAGCACGCCGGCGCCGGCGGTGAGCGCCACGGTCGCTCGCCGTCCTCGGCTCGCCACGTTGACCACCAGGAGCACCTTGCTCACTGCCAGACGAAGGGCTGCCCGAAGGCCGTGCCATTCGAATACGCCAGATACCACCTGAAGGTGTAGGTGCAGTACGTCTGGGGCCAGGGATGGCCCGGCCAGGAGTAGCACGTCGTGATGCCGGCCCGGTACACCAGGTCCGTCTTGCCGTCACCGGTCAGGTCTCCGAACCAGCTCTGCGTGTTGGATGCGAGCGGGCCCGACCAGACCTCGTTCGGGAGGAACCCGGAGCCGTTGGAGCGCCGGACGACCACCGCATCCGCGTTCTCGACAATGGCGTCCGCCTTGCCATCGCCCGTGACGTCCTCGAACCACGTGCCCTTCGTGCCGGAGTAGGAGCTCCAGCTCCATTTCTCGTTCGGCAGGAAGCGCGTCCCATCCGAGCGGCGCACGACCAGCTCGCCCTCATTGGAGACGATGGCGTCTGCCTTGCCGTCCCCCGTCACGTCGGCGAACCAGGTGCCGTAGGTGCCGTGGTAGGGGATGTCGGTCCACGCCACGGGGAAGTCGAAACCCGCCCCCACGGAGAGGGACACCAGCACGCCTTGCCTGCCGTCCCTGGGAACCTGGATGAAGTCCGCCCGGCCGTCTCCGTTCACGTCCGCGAAGTCGAAGCTGGCCGTCGAGGGTGCGTTCACCGCGTACGAGGACTCATTCGGGAGGAACTCGTAGCCGTTGGAGCGCCTCATGCTCACGATGACGCAATTGCTGCCGCACTCATTGATGGCGAGCGCCTCCGCCCGTCCATCCCCGGTCACGTCGGCGAACCAGGTGCCGCGGCTGCCGTAGTACGGGTCGGTGGTCCATGAGGCCGTGCCCAGGAACGTGCCCCCGTTGGACACGTTGACCTTGAGACCGTAGGGGGTCACGGTGATGAAGTCGGCCCGGCGATCCCCCGTCACATCCGCCAGGGCCGAGCCGGAACTGCCGGTGATGCTGGCCTGACTCACCTGCGCCACGAGCAACACGCCACTCATCAGAGCCCAATGAAACCGCATGTCTCCCCCTTTTGCTCCCGGAGCGATGGCCCCGGTGTGACTGGCTCCGGGGAAGAGCAAGCGGTGGACCAGTACGGCGCTCAGAGGGGCGCGCCCGGCATCTACTCGCCGATGGACTCCTGGCGGCCGGCTTCGACGAGTCGAAACAGACGTGCCGACACGTCGAACCGCTTCATCAGCAACCAGGTGAACAAGCAGGTGATTCCTCTGTCGCTGACGCAAACCCTGGCATGGCAGTGTTAGAAGGGGCGCCACTCTATATTGGGGGAGGTTGTTTGTGTTCAAAAAGCAGCTGGTTTTGCTGACGCTGACGTTGATGTGCGCGTGCAGTCAGGATCTGGGGATCAATCCCGAGGGGCAGGACGCACGAGTGGAGGAGGAGGGAGGGAAGGAGGCCCTGCATTCGGAGCGTGGGGGCATTGGCCTGCTGCCACCCGAGCCAGGCCGGGTGTCCGCTCAAGCGGTGGCGGTGGACATGCGCCGCTCGCTGGCTGTCAATGACAAGACGATTCTGGCCAACTTCACCTTGCAGGCGGTGCTGAACCAACTGGTGGCACAGAATGGTGGTACGGGATTCACCAGCGAGCAGCTGTTTCGTCAGTTGTGGGACACGCAGAACGCGGCCCCGGGACAGGCGGACCTCAACGCCGTGACGGCCAGCGCGCACTGTACGGACAACGGCAACACGCTCAACGGCTTCCCCTATGCCTGCCGCCCGGGGGAGGGCGCCCAGGCCAGTACCTCCTCACCCACCACCCTGGCCTCGTACTCGGCCATTGGCCTGTTCAACCGCTTCGACCTGGCCCCGGTGGATGGCTCGGACTGCGGCGAGTACCGCATCGTCTTCGGCAAGACGAGTGGCGGCAGCGGCCGCAACTTCCTCATCTTCGAGGCTGTGCTTCCCAACCCCAACCCCGGCCTGGGTCTGGAGGGCTGCCGTCCGGTGGCCCGGTTCTGGGCGGACCTCTCCAGCGATGCGGACCCGGCCTCGCGCGCTACCAGGCTCCGCGACTTCTACTTCACGGGTCTGCCCGGCTTCTCGCCCGTGGTGCACATCAACCACTATGGCAACAATGCGCGGGGCGTAGGCCAGGTGCGCACCAATCAGTTCATCGGTTCCCCGTGGATGTTGCGCGAGTTCAAGTTGCAGCGCACCTGTCCGAGCACAGGCTGCATCATCAAATTCACGCCAGCCACGGTGAAGGTCAATCTCTTTGGAGGCTTGTTCAACCCCACCAACACCAGTGCCCAGGCCACGAGCTTCCAGGATCACTTCGTCACCCAGGTGGCGAGTCTGGCCCGCGGCGACATCAACCGCTTCGACTACGTGGTGCTGGACGCATTCAACAGTGGTCAGAGCAACTCCCAGTCCCCCGGGGTGGTGGACGACTACCCGGCCCAATTCGGTACGGGCGCCAGTCCCTTCCGCACCCGGATCCAGAACGAGCTCACCCGCCTGGGTAGTCCACTGACGCCGGATGACATCGTCCGTCGGGCCCAGGCGCTCTCGTGTGGGGGTTGCCACCAGCGCAGCGCCTCCTCCCCCGCCAACACCCTCGGCGGTGGCCTCACCTGGCCCGCCTCGGCTGGCTTCGTCCACAACAGTGAGGCCAGCGACCCGGTGGACCCGACGCGCTTCCAGATCTCCCCGGCGCTGCTCAACACCTTCCTCCCCTTCCGCAAGGGTGTGCTGGAGGGGTTCCTCAACACGCCCGTGAGGGGCGCGGACTTCGTCAGTCAGACGGTGCCCTCCCAGGTGAGCAAGGGTACGGCCTTCACGGCCACGGTGACGATGAAGAACACGGGCACCCTGGCGTGGACGGCGGCCAACAACATCCGGCTGGGCTCGCAGAGCCCGCAGGACAACACCACCTGGGGTACTCAACGCATCCTCCTGTCCTCGAGCGACAAGGTGCTGCAGGGCGGGCAGAAGACCTTCACCTTGTCACTCGTGGCGCCCTCCACCCCGGGCACCTACACCTTCCAGTGGCAGATGCTGCAGGAGGCGGTCACCCGTTTCGGTGCGGCCACGCCCGCTGTGTCCATCACCGTGGTGGACCCGGCGAATCCTTGCACGGGCAAGAGCGGCACCGGCACCTACGAGGGGTTCTTCTGCAACTCCAGCTCCCAATTCATCGAGACGCGGAACATCGACTGCTCGAGCGCCTACAACAACTGTGTGCTCAACGCCAACAACAACCCCACGAGGAGCCTGCTGTGCACCTGGAATGGCAACGTCATCTATCGCCGGGAGTTGAGTGCCGGTCTCTGTAACCAGGTCGACTGCCAGACCAGTACCTTGCTCGGCAGCTACACGGGCTACATCTGCAACAGCAACAGCGCCTTCATCAAGACGAACGGCATCACCTGCAAGGAGGCGAAGGACAATTGCATCCTCAACGCCAACGCCAATCCCTCGACCAGCTTCTACTGTGAGTGGAACGGTCGTGCCATCTTCCGCAAGGATGTCACGGCGGGCATCTGCAACACCACCGCCGCCTCGACACCCTGAGCCACGGGAGCCCGCGACCGGGGGCCTGCCTTTCCGCCACGGCAGTGCCCCCCGCCGCCCCATTGCACTACAGTTGTGGATTTAAAAATAGACAGAAATCCACTCTCCGCGGCAGTGCCAATCCACTCCTTGCTTCATCCTGGAAACATGCGAGGGACAGGGTGACTTCCCCAGTCAGGTGGGTGTAGCTAC